>BDTS01000034.1 GCA_002897915.1 bacterium BMS3Bbin09
ATGTTATGGCAAGACACAGCGCTCAAAGGATGACCCGCATGCAGCTTCAGCAGCTCGGGCTCGCAGTCAGTTCAGCGGCCCTTGAGGGCACAGAAGGCGCTGATACCCTTTTGAAGATCGGTTCGGTCGGAAGCAGCCTTTTAATTCTCAAGTTTAACAGAAACCAGGAGATACAGGCAGACAGGCTCGGGGTAAGGTACATGTCCGAGCTCGGATATGATCCAAACGAGGCCATATCAGCACACAAGGTCCTCGAGAGATCCGTCGAGAATTATCTAAAGAGACTCGGCAAGACCCCGGGAGAGGACAGTTTGATCTCTAATCTCCTCTCCACTCACCCAAGGACATCGGTCAGGCTCGGCGAGATCCAGGATATGATAAATGAACTGCCTCCATACAAGATAAAGGGTGACGGCAAATTCGGCAATCCCTTTCAAAAAGCAACAAAAAAGATAAGAGAGATTAATGGAATCTACCACTTATATGACAGTGCCGAAGTATTATATAACGAAAAAAAATATAACGAAGCCGAAAAAAAATTAAATGAGGCTTTCGGAAAAAATGACAGCCAGGCACCGTTCTACAATCTTCTCGGTCTAATAAAGCTGCAGGGGAAGAAATACGAAGAAGCGGCAAAGTCATACAGAAAGGCACTTTCTATTGATCCAGGTTATCAGCCATCTCAATACGGAATGGGTCTAGTGAATTTCTTACAGAACAGATACAAGCCAGCAATCAGGAGGTTTGAAAAAAGCCTGGAGCTTTTTCCCGGCCACGCCCCTACCCACTTTGCTCTGGGCAAGAGCTATTTTATGCTTAAACAGTATTCAGAAGCCATCCCTTACCTGAGTAATTTCGAGGGGGCCGCTCCGGAACATCCAGAGATCCATGGCCTGCTGGGTATCTGCTATGACAATATAAATAAGATCGAATCTGCGGCGGCGGAATACATGAATCAGGTACAGGTGGCTCCGAACACGGAACTCGGCCGCCATGCAAAAAAACGGCTCGATGAATTAGGCATTATCCAGTAACGGAAATCTACACCTGTTCCTTCACATATATCTCTTCTGCTATCAAACTGTCCAGGGCAAGAGATGTCTCATCGATCTCCAGGACATATGAGGGACGTTTCTGTCTCAGCCTGATAATGCTTCCGGGAATTATCCCCATTGACGCAAGACGTTCGAGTCTCGTATCATCCGAGGGGACTATAAACACGATCCTGGCTTCAGAGCCGACCTCAAGTTCTTTTAACTGCATAACAAGAGGCTTTATATCGGCCTTATATCTGGAACAGCACTTCCCCCTGGGGATAGGTTTGCCATGCGGACATGTAGGAGGATGCCCCAGAAAAGAACAGACACTGTCCGTCACATGAGGCGAGAGAAAATGTTCGATTTCACATGCTGCAAATTCGCTCTCTTCCATGCCTACTTCAAGAACATCATAAAAAAGCCTCTCCGCAAGACGATGACGGCGGGTCAGGTCCCTTGAACGCGCCTCACCTTTTTCCGTCAATTCCACATCATCACCGATAATCCTTATGAGTCCTGCCTTTTCCATTTTTCTCATGATATCGGAAGTATCATTATCACTATCACTGATACCTTCTATAATATCCATATAACTCTTTGAACCCTTTTCTCTCAGTGACCAGAGTAGTTCCAATATTTCATCTTTGAGATTGTTACTCATAATTTCCCTTTCCTTATATAGCCGAATTAAGCGGCGCGTAGCATCCGCTTCAATGAGACTTATGCCCGTGGTATATAATAATCAAATATAAGATATCTGGTCCCTCTATGTCCATACACCTTCTATCTTCGTTGAACAGCTGAAGCATTTATCATCCCTAATTTTATTATGGCTGATCATGTATCCGGAACGCTCGACAAGAAGCTCTCCGCAGTTCGGACAGTAAGTATTTTCCCTGCCTTCACCCGGGACATTTCCTTCATATATATATTTAAGGCCACTTGCGATTCCCATCTCCCGTGCCATTCTCAATGTAGCCAGAGGTGTCCTGGGCCGGTCCATAAGTTTGTAAGTCGGGGAAAACTGAGTGATATGCCACGGTATCGACGTGTCCACAGACTTGATAAAGGCTATTATTCTTTCAAGAGACTCTTCGGAATCGTTATATCCGGGGATGATCAGGGTGGTGATCTCTACCCAGACGCCAAGCTCATGCATAAGTTTTATCGTATTCAGGACAGGCTGTAATTTTGCACCGCATACTTTTTTATAAAACTCATCGTCGCCTTTAAGATCAATATTATTACCGTCAAGAAACGGGGCGATAGCCTTCACTGCCTCAGGCCCGGTATACCCGTTGCTGACAAAAACGTTCTTTATCCCTCTATCACGCGCAAGGCGGGCACAATCACATGCAAATTCAAAATAAACCGTTGGCTCGGTATAGGTATAGGAAATACTTTTACACCCTGCCTCTTCAGCGGCATTAACAACCTGTTCAGGGGTCACGTCCTGTCCAGGTATATCTATATGTTCTTTCAGATATTGTGAGATGTCATAGTTCTGGCAGTGCATACATCTAAAATTACAGCCTGCGGTAGCGATCGACATTGAATGAGAAGCAGGAGAAAAATGAAAAAGAGGCTTTTTCTCTATCGGATCTATATTCATTGATATAAGCTTGCCATAAACAAGGCTATAGAAGATGCCTCCTATGTTCTCTCTAACACCACAGAGGCCCCTCTTACGGTCAGAAACAGTACATTGATGCGCACACAGAAAACATCGTACCTTGCTCTCGTCAAGCTTCTCATAAAACATCGCCTCTTTCATAAAAAGATTATAGCATACACATTAAATAGAGGCCCTGATAACACCATACATCGATACAAGGAATTCAGATGCCATCAACAGACAAATAATAATCTTGATTATTTACGTTTTTATTTTTCAAAACGTACTCTGAATTATTCGAACATCATCACATACAAAATTTTAATGTTGCGTTTTAGTCAACGATAGTATCCTTATCAGCAACAATCAATAAATTAATAAAATGAATTTTAAATTAATAATGCAAATTTAAAATTAAATTATTGTATTTTTTTCTTGACAACCACAATTAAGTTTTATACATTATAAACAATGTATGTTAGATAAACTTTTTACATCAGGGATCAGAGCCGACGTAATGTCGCTTCTATTCAACAGTCCGGAAGAAAAGTTTTACGTTAGGGAGATTGCCAGACTTGTCAGCAAAAACCCATCAGGAGTAAAAAGAGAGCTCGACAATCTAAATAAGATGGATCTTGTTACCAGTGAAAAAGAAGGAAATCTAAAATACTTCAAAGCAAATAGAAACTCTCCTCTCTTTCCTGAGCTTAAAGGCCTGATAGCCAAATCACTAGGACTCCCGGGCGCACTCAAAATCATACTGAATGCATCAGACGTCAGAACAGCGTTCATATACGGCCCATACGTAAACAATACAAATCTCCATAAGCTGAACCTCTTAATTGTCAGTGATTCCAACCACTTTGACAAAATCCTCGGAGATGTCGAAAAAAGGTTCGGAAGAAAAATCAACTATACAGTCATTAATGAATCAGAATATAGAACACAAAAGAAAAGCGGAAACCGCGAACTAAATAAACTTATATCTTCAAAGAAGATTTTGTTGTTGGGTAAGCTGTAAAATTGCTCCCGTTAATCCGGGAGGAGAAAGGGGGAAAAGAAATGGCCGCCAAAAAGAAAGCCGCTGCAAAGAAAAAAGTAGCCAAGAAAAAAGTAGCTAAAAAGAAAGCTACAAAGAAAAAAGTAGCCAAGAAAAAAGTAGCCAAGGAAAAAGTAGCCAAGAAAAAAGCTACAAAGAAAAAAGTAGCTAAAAAGAAAGCTACAAAGAAAAAAGCTACCAAGAGAAAGAGATAACTCTTTCTTAGTGTAACTATATTTACGCTGTCCCATCAGTAAGATGGTGGGACAGCTCTTTTTTTGTCTATTATTCATCAGAAGACTTGTATAGATAAAAGATGATGCGGAGCATTCAGAGTCTGTTTTAAGGACACCAATGAAAGGAAAGAAAATATCTTGAATTAATAAAATCCCGCCTAAACCTGTGCGGCAAGGCCTGGAGCCGGGGTAATGACCATAGGCTCTGAAGATATCTCCCAGGCATTCCTGTTAAGGAGGATCTTCCTGAGAAGTTTAACATGCAGGGTATGTCCCGACTTGTTCGCGATGATATGCCCGTAGATCGGAAGGCCAATCAATGAAATATCACCAACAGCGTCAAGGATCTTATGTCTCACGAATTCATCTTTAAATCTAAGCTTACCGCCGTTAATAACTTCCTTATCCCCAAGAACAATGGCATTGTCCAGAGAACCGCCTCTTGCAAGCCCCTTGGATTTCAACATCTCAACATCTCTTAAAAACCCAAATGTTCTTGCAGGTGCAAGCTCGTTTATGAAATTCATTGTTGTAATATCGATCCCCATCTTCTGTTCTCCAAAGGCAGGGTGGGTGTAAAAAACGCGGTAAGTTATCCTTGTACCCTCATACGGAGTAACAGCGATCTGACATGGCCCTTCTGTAACAGCTATAGGCTCCAGTATTCTTATAAAATTGACTGCCTTGGCCTGCTTTGCGATACCGGCATCCAGTATCTTCGAAATATAGGGCAGAGAACTGCCATCCATGATCGGCACCTCGGGACCGTCGATCTCAACAAATACGTTATCAATGTGAAGACCCGCAAGAGCGGCCAGGAGATGTTCAACTGTCCCGACCTTTACGCCTTCCGCTGCAAGTGTGGTAGCAAAGGTAGTATCAGATACAAAACATACGTTTGCCTTTATTCTTACGTTTCCCTTATCAGTCCTAATGAACTCAACTCCGGTGTCCCTCGGAGCGGGCATAAGCTTCATGTTAATCACCCTGCCCGTATGCAAACCGAGTCCGCTCACAAGTATCTCGTTCTTAATTGTATTTTGGAGTCGCATGACTTACATCATATAAGCAAATTAGATACCAGGGGAATTTTCCTTTAAAAACAGGGGGGTATTTGGATATATGTATCATTAATACATCTATTGTGTTCATAATCCGCACAATCAGACTTCCCCGCCGACCACCATTTCGGGAATTCTGACCGTGGGCATGGCATCGGAGACTGGCACACCCTGGGAATCTTTTCCACATGTACCAATGTCAAAACCGATATCATTGCCGACCATATCCATTGTATTCAATACTTCGGATCCATTACCTATAAGTGTAGCGCCCCTAACAGGTTCTCCTACCATTCCCTTTTCTATCATATAACCTTCGGAAACCTCAAAAACGAATTCCCCGGTCACAGTGTTAACTTGCCCGCCGCCCATTTTTTTAACAAAAAACCCTTTATCAAGTGACCTTACTATTTCATCCGGCGATCCTTCTCCCGGAGCAATAAGGGTATTGCTCATCCGGGGTATAGGTCTGTACTTGTATGACTGACGCCTGCCGTTCCCTGTGGGACTGACCCCGTCCTTTCTTGCCGTCAGCCTGTCATGCATATATCCCTTGAGGATTCCCTTGTCCACCAAAACCGTTCTTTGAGAAACCACGCCTTCATCGTCAAACCTGAATGATCCTCTCATTTTATCAATTGTTCCGTCATCGATTATTGTGATCATCGGCGAAGCGATCCGCTGCCCTACTCTGTCTTTATAGACCGACAATCCCTGCTGTACAAGGTCCGCCTCCAGGCCATGCCCGACAGCCTCGTGTATCATTGTTCCGCCGGCTTCGGAAGATATCACAACAGGCATCCTGCCGCCAGGCGCTTTTTTTGCCTTTAACATCGCTACTGCCTTTTGAGCGGCCTTAACCGCTATTTCATCAAAGAGGGTCTCCTCGAAGAGCTCAAATCCCGACAGCCCCCCAACAGGTTCATATCCGGTCTGCAGAATGTCCCCATCCGCGGCAATAACATGTATGAGGGCAAGCGTATGTATACGTTCATCCTCAGCGATAGTGCCGTCCGACGACGCGATACAAACGTTCTGTACAGAGTCCCTGTAAGTTACGCTTACCTGTTTTATCAATGAACTGTGATCTTTTGCGGCCCTGTTCGCATTCTCTACGAGCTGCAGTTTTTTCCTGATATCGACTTCTCTCGGGTCGTATTTTATTTTAAAATCAACCGACGGCCTCACGCTGCTAAGGTTAATCTCAGGCGAACCGCCTTTCTCTTCTCTTACAGCCCGGCTGACTGCATCTGCAAGATCGAGCAGAGAGCTCTCTGAAAAATCATTACTGTAAGCATAAGAGGATCTATCTCCGAAAACGATCCTTACCCCCACGCCCGAATCAGTACCTGAAACAAGTTTCTCTATCTTATTGTCTTCAAGCTGTATCAAGAGTGGCCTCTCGTGCTGCACAAAGACATCAGCATAATCACCGCCATTCGCAAGTGCCCTCTTGATAATTTTCATTAAAAGCTCTTCAGGTATTTTATTCATTGTCTCAACTCCGATATTTTTGTAAACTATAAGCTCAACCAGTACTAATTTAATTTAATGTAACAGAAGGAGAATACCATGTCAAAAATTGGTTTGATCGGCGGGAGCGGACTGTACGACATTAAAGGATTCATCTTAAAGCAGAAAAAAACCGTTACCACGCCTTACGGCAAACCGTCCGATCAGTACCTTATCGGCAAGATCGGCAATACCGAGATAGTATTTCTTCCGCGTCATGGGAAAAAACATAACATGCCTCCTCACATGATCAATTACAGGGCCAACATATGGGGATTTAAGAAGCTCAGTGTGGATAGGATCATATCAATAAGCGCAGTCGGCGGGATAAAGAAGGGTTTCAAACCCGGCGACATAGTTGTTCTGGACCAAATAATGGATATGACAAGGAATAGAAAATCTACTTTTTATGACGGGAAAGGCGGGGTCATGCATATTGATTTTACAGAGCCTTACTGCCCGGAACTCCGCGATATAATCCTGAAAGCAGGAAAACAGGCCAGGATATCCTTAAAGAACGGCGGCAACTACGTGGCGGTTGAGGGTCCAAGGCTCGAGACAGCGTCCGAGATCAAGGGCTTTAAACTGCTGGGCGGGGATGTTGTCGGCATGACGGGCATGCCTGAGGCCTCACTCGCAAGGGAAGCGGCAATATGTTATTCAGGCATTTCCGTGGTCGCCAATTATGCTGCTGGAATAAGCAAAACAAAACTCACTGTCCCGGAAGTTATGGAAGCAATGAATGCCTCAACAGAAAAGCTCAAGCAGCTACTCAAAAAGACCTTTTCCCTTATTTCTGAAGAAAGAAAATGCACCTGCAAGGATGCCTTAAAAGAAGCTAAAATATAGCCGAATTAAACGGTGCGTAGCATCCGCTTCAATAAGACTTATGCCTGTGGTATATAGGCATATTGACAGGAACATGATAATTGTATAAGCTATTTGAAATGCTCGATTTTTCTTTGAAATATTTCCGTTTTGTAAACTATTTTCTTGCTGCTGTCATACTGGTTGCAGCACTTTTACTGACCCGCAACATTGTCAATATCTCTTTCTCGGAAAAAGGGATATCTGCAGGTCCAGAGAGCAAAGCCACGGGTGCAGCTCCTGAGGAAAATATCATGCATTACTCGACAATACTTGAACAAAACCCCTTCGGTTCCCCTATGACAATGGAGCCGATAGCCGGCACGCGCACTGCTGAAATCCAATACGGCCCACTCTCAGATCTCCTGCTTGCAGGAACTGCCGTTGGCCCTGAAAAGCTAAGCTATGCGATAGTGATGGACAAAAAATCACCTTTAGACAAACAAGAAATATTCACTTACGGAGAAAATGTTTATAATTACGGGGTACTGACAAAGATCGAAAATGCATCGATCGAGATCAGACGTGACAATATTTCATATACTGTTAAGATGCCGATTAAGTATCTGAAGGGTAACGCTGCGGCAGATCAGGCAGGATCCATGTCCGGGTCTCAATCTTTAATAGCAAAAAAGGTCGGCGAAGGAGAGTACCTGCTAGACAGCAGAAAAGTCCGGCAATCACTCGATAACCCGGAGAAGATACTTACAGACGCGAGACTTTTGCCGAATTTTGTTGATGGTAAACAGAAAGGCTTCAAGATCAGCGAAGTTATAAATGGGGGACTGTATCACAGCCTGGGGTTAAGGAACAACGACATCCTGTTAAGGATAAACGAACTTGCAATATCAAACCCCGAGGTCGCTATACAGGCAATGTCAGCATTAAGGGGAATGAATCGTGTCAATCTGGATATCATAAGAAATGGCAATAACATGTCCATGAATTACCAGATGAGATAAGAATTTCTAACACTGAAATGAACATTTTATATATACTTGTTTTATTATTTCAATAGTAACATTTAATTTTTTAAAATGAGAAAGAATCATATGAACATCAAGAAGCTATTCATTATCATCAGCCTTTTCATCTTTTCATTTCCACTCTTCACTCAACCGTCATTTGCCGACAACATGGCCGAAGAGACCATATCCTTCAACTTTGTGGATGTAGAGATCCAGAGCGTGATCAAGTTCATCAGTGAAATTACCGGGAACAATTTTTTATATGACGAGAGAATAAAAGGGAAGATCACCATAATAACCCCGACCAAACTTAGCGTTGACGAGTCCTTCACGCTCTTCACCTCAGTATTGAGCCTGAAGGGTTTTACAATAATTCCCGCAGGGCACAAGACTTACAAGATAATCCCGCGTTCACTTGCTAAGCAAGAGGGACAGATCTCTACCGCAAGGACGCCCCTCAATGAATCGTATATAACAAAACTTATAACGACCAAGCATGTGAAAGCCAAAGATACTATCAATTTTCTGCGTCCGATTGTTTCAAGGGACGGGCATATATCGGCATTCGGATCCGGCAATCTGCTGCTAATCGCCGATTCCGCTTTAAATATCGAAAAGATCATGTCGATCCTTAAAATTATAGATAAACCGGAAACCTTAAAGAATGCCGCAAAAGAAGAAATAAATGTTTATTTTCTTGAAAATGCTGATGCTACAAGCCTGGCACAAGTACTCCAGGGGATAATTAAGAATCTGAACACATCGCTCAAGCCAGCGGGCAAAGGGAAAAATCAGGCACTCCCTGTTCTCAGCGTAACGCCAGACAAAACAACGAACTCTCTGATCATCGTTTCGACACCTTCCGCGTACGAAAATATCATCCGGGTAATAAAGACCCTGGACAAGAGAAGAAAGCAGGTATATGTCGAGGCAATGATAGTCGAGGCATCAATAAACAAATTAAAGGAACTGGGATCGAAATGGAGAGTGGCGGCAAGCCATGAGAATTCGCCTGTAGCAGTAGGCGGATTCGGTAATATAAGTTCAAGCGCCATACAGTCGATCGTTACCGGCCTTACAGGCACATCCGTAGGAGGGATGGGTAATTTTATGAACATCCCGGTCACATCTGTAAACTCAAACGGCACATTTTCATCACAGACACTTACAGCCCCAGGATTCGCCGCACTCTTCAGCCTGAACGAATTTGAAGGCGCCATAAACGTTCTCTCGACTCCGCAGATACTCACGTCCGACAATGAGGAGGCAGAGATCATTGTGGGCGAAAACGTGCCTTTCATAGCACAAAGAGAACGCGACCTGACAACCACGAACACGGTCCTGAGCTCGATAAAGAGAACTGATGTTGGAATAACATTGAGGATCACTCCGCAGATCACAGAAGGCAATTACGTCAAGCTTAATATATTTCAGGAGATATCCGCTGTAAAAGCCGCCTCGGATACAATACTCACAACCGTAGGCCCGTCAACAACTAAACGTTCTACCAGAACATCCGTTTCCGTATTGGACGGCAGCACGGTCGTGATCGGAGGCCTGATACAGGAGAGGGAAGAAGACGGGATCACAAAAACGCCCATACTTGGTGATATCCCGGTGCTTGGATGGCTGTTCAAATATAAGAGCAAGACCAAAACCAAAATAAACCTGCTGGTCTTCCTGTCGCCCCATATTGTAAATGATGCCCCAAAGCTCGCGAAGATAACGGAAGAAAAACAGAGAAAGTTCAATAAGAATGAGAAATTTTACAGAAAGAACGAACTCCTTGTCAGATTCAACAGCGATATTATGGAAGATACAGCCGCCTCGATAATATCAGAAAAAGAGGCCGCTATCATAACTTACTTTAAAGAAATAAATACCTACCGCATAAAACTCAAAACCGGACAGGAAGTTGAAGACGCGGTCAAGGAATTCACATCCCTCCCTGAAGTGCTTTACGCTGAACCGAACTATAAATTTAAAACCCAGAGTGACCCGCTGAATAATAATACGGACGGGAATTGAGCCGGGCCCGCCTCAGTCAGTGACATGGAAACTATCAATAAAATAAATGATGATGAAATAGAGTTTTCCATCCTTAAGGACCTACCTCTTTCTTTTGTAAAAGGGAACTTCTTTCTGCCGCTTCGCAGGCAGGATGGGGAACTTCTGGGTGCCATTGCCGGCAACCAGGGCTTGTTAGCGCTCAGGGACCTCGCAAGAAAACTCAACCTGAAACCCCATCCGCTCCAGGCGGATGAAACGCTGATCATCGAGACCATCAACAGGATATACAGCCAGACAAGCAGGGTAGACGAGGTAATGGGCGACATCAAAGGTGAAGACCTCTCAATGATCGCGACCGAGTTCGAATCACCCAGGGACCTGCTCGAACTTACCGAAGAGGCTCCGATCATACGCCTCCTAAACGCGGTTATGATGGAAGCCGTAAAAGAAAAGGCGAGTGACATACATATAGAGCCGTACGAAAAAGGGATAGACGTAAGATTCAGGGTGGATGGTATCTTAAACAAGGTCCTCGCCCCGCCCAAGATCATACATGACGCACTCATATCAAGGATAAAGATCCTTGCCGGCCTGGACATAGCTGAAAAAAGACTGCCGCAGGACGGGAGGATAAAGCTCCTTGTAGGCGGCAGGAACATTGATATCAGGGTATCGATCATACCAACCGCGATGGGCGAGAGGGCCGTTCTCAGGCTGCTTGACAGACAGGCTGGAATTCTCACCCTTGAAATGCTCGGGCTCGCCGATTCTGTCCTGAGCAAGTTCAAGCATGCCCTTACGAAACCAAATGGAATAATCCTCGTAACAGGTCCTACCGGTTCCGGAAAAACTACCACACTATACGCATCTCTCCTCAAGCTGAACACAGAGGACAGGAACATCATCACAGTCGAGGACCCGGTCGAATACCAACTAAGCGGGATCGGCCAGATGCAGGTAAACCCCAAGATCGGTCTGACCTTTGCATCGGGACTCCGATCCATACTGAGACAGGATCCCGACATCATGATGGTCGGTGAGATAAGAGACATCGAGACCGCTGAGATAGCAGTACATGCCTCCCTTACCGGGCACCTTGTCCTTAGCACACTTCATACAAACGATGCCCCGGGCGCTGTTGCAAGACTAATTGACATGGGGATAGAGCCTTTTCTCGTGGCCTCATCACTTGTATGTATACTTGCTCAAAGACTGGTAAGGGTCATCTGCCCTCACTGCAAAGAAGCATATGAACCATCTGGTGAAGAGATCGCCTATATAAACATCGACAATCCTCCCGAACGCCTGTACCGGGCAAAGGGATGTGACAAATGCATGGGCAAAGGCTATCTCGGAAGGACCGGGATATACGAGCTGCTTGAGATCACGCCCGATATAAGGACAATGATAACCGAGAAAAAAGACGCTCAGGCCGTAAGGGCGGTTGCCATGAAGTCCGGTTTCCGTACACTGCAGAGCAATGCCGTCGATAAGATACTACGCGGGACCACCACGATAGAAGAAGTAATGCGGGTAACGCAAAAAGAAGTTGAAATATAAATAGAGTCAAACTCTTAAACTCATTCTAAAGAAATTATGCCGGTATTTAAATATACAGGATACGATCAGGCAGGTTCATTGACCGAAGGAATAATAGAGGCCGACGGACATAAAGACGCTGTCCTGAAAATAAAAACTAAAGGGATATTTCCGAAAGGGATCGAAGAATCAGTATCCAGCCGCAAAAAGATCCTCTCAAAAAAACCCTCTCAACTGGTCCTTTCGAGTGTCACAAGAAGGCTTTCAACACTTGTATCCGCTGGTGTCCCTCTAATAGAGGCCATCAGTGCGATATCTGTCGAGCACAAGGGCGAGTGGAGGAATATATTAACGGACGTAAAAGACAGACTGGCCGGAGGTTCAACGCTCGCAAGGGCAATGGATGCCCATCACGAAATATTTCCTGAATCCTACACAGGAATGGTGGCTGCCGGAGAGAGCAGCGGCAGGCTGGACGACGTCCTCCTCAAGCTGGCGGACTTGCAGGAAAAAGAGATAGCGATAAAGAACAAGGTCCGGACCGCACTGGTCTATCCGTCATTTATGGCATGTGTAAGCGTGCTGATCTTATTCTTTCTCTTCATATTCGTCATCCCGAAGATCACAAAGATATTTGAAGACACCTCAACCTCCCTCCCCTTTATTACAATGGTTCTCCTATGGATTAGTACGTTCTTTAAGGATTTCTGGTGGCTCATGCTTTTGTCTGCCGGAGGCGCGGCGGCCCTGTACAGGAATATCCGGAAAACAAAAAAAGAGTTAATCGATTCAATCCTTCTAAAGGAACCTCTCGGCATACTTATGGAACTTTACATGCTCCGATTTTCAATGACGATCGGGTTCCTGCTTTCCGGCGGACTGCAGATACTTAACGCGATGCAGCTTACTGCAAGATCGATCGGCAACGCTGTCCTCGAAAAGAAAATTATTTCAGCAAGGGAAAAGGTATCGCAGGGCGCAAGTCTATCAGCCAGCCTTGAAGGGTTTCCGCCTACCCTCCTGCAGATCATTGCGACCGGAGAAAAGACCGGAAGGCTCGCCGAGGTCCTGATGAAGACAGCAGCGTCCTATGAGGCAGAGTTTGACCGTAAGCTCCAGAGGGCGATCAGCCTTCTTGAACCCGTCCTTATATTGACTATGGGCCTGGTGGTAGGCTTCATTGTCGTAGCAGTGCTTCTGCCCATATTCGAGATGAACCAGATAATGAACTAATAATGAAAATAACAGAACAAATACGGCATAAAAGGCAGGCCGGTTTCACTTTGATCGAGATGATGGTGGTTGTCATTATAATCGGTATTCTCGCCGCGCTTGTGGCCCCGCGCCTTATACACAAGGTCGATGACGCAAGGGTTACTGATGCGAAGATACAGATAATGAACTTTGAGACGGCCCTGAAGATATTCAAAATGGACAACGGCTTTTACCCATCCACCGAACAGGGCCTGAGCGCCCTGATATCAGCGCCCTTAACCGGAGAGATCCCGGAAAACTTCAGGGCTAACGGGTACCTTGGCAAGAATATACTCAAGGCCGATCCATGGGGCAACGAATACATTTACATCTCTCCCGGCATGCAGGGCGATTACGATATCATATCTTACGGGGCCGACGGAAAGCCGGGCGGAGAAGGATATAATGCTGACATCATTAACTCGGAAATATAATACCAATAGAAAGCAGTCCGCCTTTACTCTCATCGAGCTTGTAATAGTCATATTCATCATCTCCCTCACCACCGCTTTAATAGTTCCGAACCTCTGGGAAACGGGCGAAAGGGGATTGAGGTCAGAGGCCAAACGCATTGGCAACACATTGAGATATGTTTACGACGAGGCAGTCGGCAAAAAACAGACTTATATATTAAAGGTCAACATTGATGAGGGCTCATGGGGATTTGAGAGCAAAAACGAATCCCGGAGCTTTCAAGTAAAGAATGATATTGTATTCAAGGACATCATAATCCCCTCACTCGGCAGGATCACGACCGGAGAGGCAATACTGCCTTTCGGACCGCTCGGACCCGAAGAGCCTGTAACTTTCCATCTTTCAAAAGACGAATTTGAATATACTGTTATATTTAATAACCTCAACGGAAGGGCAAAGGTCTATGAAGGCTACAGGACATAGATCAGGGAGACCGGCTTCCAGGGGGTTCACCCTCCTTGAGGTCATGATCGCACTCGCGATCATAGGAATGACCGTCACCGTTATCCTGCATACTGTAAATTATCATGCGAACATCATGTACGAGAACACTCTCAGCACCAGGATGTTCCAGATAGCAAAGGAAAAGATAGTCGAACTCGAGATGGGCAATATTGCTTTAAAGGGAGCTGTTGTCGCTTCGGATATCACTTACGAGAAAACCATTTCTCAAACAGATGACCCGAAGATCATCGAATTAAAGACAGTTGTAACGGGACACGGAAAAAAGATCACCCTGAGTGAACTCGCCAGGAAAAAAGAAACATTGTAACGAGATCAATATTATGACCACTGAAAGACGGGACAACGGATTCACCCTTATGGAGGTGCTCATCAGCCTCACCCTGCTGAGCATTGTGCTCGGCGCTGTCTACAGCTCTTTCTTCTCTATCCAGCGCGCCCTCGAAAGGTTTGAGACCGTATCATTAAAGTACCACGAGGCACGGACCACACTCGATATAATGAGAAGGGAGGTAGAGAGTTCTTTCCTGAAAAAGCCCAGGGCCGATAAAGAGGCCGGAGGCGGAACCTCATTCAACATAAAGGACAGGGACATATTCGGAAAGAATGCTTCCGCACTCGACCTTACCGCCTTCTCGTTCAAGGGCGGCAAGGTAAATACCATTTCTTATTTCGTAACAGAAAAAGAAGGGGGGCTCGAACTCATGAAGACCGTAACCCCGTCAATAATGCGGTCAGGGAGCTATACCGTAGAAATGATGGAAGACATTGAAGGGTTCAGCGTCGAGATGCTTTACAATAACAATTGGGTCGGCACATGGAACGCATCGGATACCGGCAAACTACCTGACATTGTAAGACTGAGCATAGTGTTCGATGACCATGGTAAGAACGTGACCCTCACAGAATACGCAAGACCAAGGGTGGGAAAGAGACTGTGATGATAACAGAACGAACCGGCATCCGGCACAACCAGCAAGGCTCCGCGCTGATAATCACGCTCCTGATGGTTTCTATACTTATAAGCCTGGTGGTAAATTTTGTTTACGAGGTGCACATTGATTCGTCCTCACTCGCAAACTGGTCCAATGCACAGAGGGCCTCTATAATAGCAAGATCCGGACAGGCCCTCGGCTCACGGTACCTGGACAAGATCACGGAATATACATATACGAACGAACGTGAAATAGAGCTGCCTATCGATCAATACCTGGGAACCAACAGCAAACTTAAGGTAGTGATAGAGGATGAAAACTCTAAGTTCAATATCAACAGCATTATATACGAAAATGGCTCAACCGATGAAAAGGCGCTTTCTTCCTTGAAAAAGCTTCTTGATTACCTTAATATTAATTCTGACCTTGCACTCTTGCTCGCTGACTGGATTGACCCTGACAGTGAGCCGAGGCTGCCATATTCCGAGGATACGGCCAAGGACACGTTCTTCTGGTCCGTTGATGAGTTGATACTTGTAAAAGGCATTGATAAGGATACATTCGAGAAAATCATTCCGTACATTACGGTCTCTGAAAAGTGGGGACGGAAGATCAATATAAACACTGCGGAAATACCCGTACTGGTCTCTCTGCATAAAGATATGACAGAGACCCTTGCAAAGAGGATAGTTGAATACAGGGAAAACTCTCCATTTGAGGAGTGGTCCCAGGTGCAAAGGGTTTCAGGCATGAAAACTATAGGACAGGAGCTTGCCGGAACAGTGCAGAGTAAAAGCACCGAATTCAGGATCACTTCAACAGCAACCGTTAACGAGATCACAAGGGTCATAGAAAGTATAATAGATACATCAAAAACAGTCTTTTTCTGGAGAGAGGGGTAAATGAGCACAGGATTCATAGACTGGACAGAAACAGGTTTAACCCTTTTTGTTTTTGAAAAGAATGGCGCCAAATATGCGTTAATAGATACCCTGTCCGTTTCCCTTGATGGCGAACCCGGTCCCTCAACCCTGGCCCCGTTCAAGAAGGTCGGCATGCGGAATGTCTATCTGAGCCTTCCCCTGGATCTTTTGACACTAAGGGAACAGACCTTTCCTTTTGACGATCCGGATAAAATAAGGAACACTATAGCCTTTGAGCTCGAAGGTATCCTGATTGGAAGTACAGAAGAATATTCGATCGACCATATCGTAATTGAATCCATCAACAGCAGCAGCAATGTCCTTGCGGTCTGCCTTGAAAAGAAAAAACTTAAGGATATCATAGAGATATTCTCATCCGCCGGACTTGACCCCAAGGTGGTCACCTCACTCGATGTCTGTATCAGCGAAGGGAAAACCGACGGCCTTTTTGAAGAAAAAATATCCGACCCGGAGACCAGGACCGAAGCTGCGGCCAAAGAGCTTCGCAAACCCTCTATCAATCTCCGGCAAGAAGAGATGTTATATACAGGAGACATCAAGAGATTCAGAAAAAAACTCCGCTTTACCGCTTTTCTCGTCCTGATCCTGGTGACAATACTCGGCCTGAACATATCAATAACCCTCATGGCAGAGAGAGAAAAGCAAAAGACATTGTCAACTGAAACAGAACGAGCATACAGGACCATCTTTCCTGAAGACAGGAAAATAGTTGATATAGAACGTCAGCTTATCGGCAACATAAAGAAACTCGAACAGAAAAAGGCCGCGCTAATAGGTATCCCAGTGCTTGACCTGCTCCGCACAATAGCCGAGCGTAACAAAAACAGCATTACCCTCAATGAGTTCAACACGGACGGTAAAAACATTATAATTAAAGGAACGGCCGACTCCTTTGAGGATGTAGATTCATTTAAGGACAACCTTTCACAGACCTTCAATGGGACCAAGGTCATGGATTCCAACGCTGGCGCGGACAAGAAGATCGGATTTACGATCATTATGCAGGAAAAGAGAGCATGAACAAGAGGACTTTAAATATACTGTTTACGGACAGGACGCTTCTGGTACTGGCAGCCGCGATATTGTCGGTCATCATATTTACATTAACATCGTTTCTCTATGCCGGGAGCATCCGGGACAGGAACGAACGGCTTGAGGTCCAGCTTGCACTTATACTCTCTGAAAGCGTGGATATCATCAGATTAAATAAAGACGTTACCTCAAAAGAGAAAAAAACAGCTGTGAGATCAGCAGGCATCATACCGACACTCGAACAGATACTCAAGGAACTCGGGCTCAAGGCCATGGTAATAAAACCCCTTGGAGAAAAAAAGGTCAATGAATTCACTGAAGAGAATGCGGAACTCGAAATAAAGGAAGCAGACCTGAACCACATAGTCAACATGCTGTATATGATCGACACTTCCAGGACACCTATGAAAATAAAAACCGCCTTGATAAAGACCACATTTGAAGACCCTGACAAATTCATCTTAAAGCTGACTGTCTCACGTTTAAGTAAATGATGCCCGGCTCTCTCAAAGAACGATGAAACTGCTGAATTTTCTATATGGCATCACAGTCCTTGTCATCTTCCTCATCCTCATATGGCTCTTCGCAATCCCGAACGCGCTCATAAAAGAAAAAGTAGAAAATGCCGTATCACACGCCGGGGACGGGAGCCTGACCATCTCTATTGAAGGGATAAGGAAGGGGATCTTTTTCTCTCTTTATGCCGATACCATTATCCTGAGTATTGACAATAAGCCGACCCTCAGCATTAATGACCTATCCATACACTTTACCCCCCGCCACCTGAATACGGGCGAGCTCGCATTTCTTGTAAAGGGGGACGTCGGGACCGGAACCATAGAGGGGATATTAAAGCTCCCCATGAAAGGCAATTTCAAAATTGATAAAGCGGACCTCGATTCGATCCCATATATGAAGAGGTTCGGCATAGAGGTCAGCGGACATCTTTCATCCGATATAAAACTGAACAATGAAAAAATGGAGGCCATATTCAATGTACCGGACCTTGATATTCAGAGCACAGCCGTAATTTCGATCCCTCTGATAAACACCTTCCGCAGAATGCAGGGCTCTGTGCACCTGGACGGGAACGACCTCCGGGTCGATTCGATAAGCCTGGAAGGGGAGAAGGGGTTTGCGAGATTGAAAGGTCAGATAAAGAACGGCCTCGCGGACATGGTTATAGAACTCATGCCTGTTGAGCAAAAACTCAATACCCTGGAGTCAATGATCATCGGAAAGTATGTCGTATCACCCGGTTATTACGTGGTCCCGATCAACGGTCCCCTTGCTATCCAATAATATACTACTTCACCATTTCTCTCTTTTCTGTTAAAATTCATTTTAATACCACAGGCATAAGTCTCATTGAAGCGGATTACACACCGCTTAATTCGGCTTTGAAAGGAGAATAATGTCAAAAGAGATCTGCATGCAAAGGGCCCTTGAACTCGCCAATAAGGCAAAGGGCAGGACAAGTCCCAACCCAATGGTAGGGGCGGTCATAGTCAAGGGATACAGGATAATTTCGGAAGGTTATCATAAAAAGGCAGGGACCCCGCACGCCGAGATAGTCGCGCTCAAAAAGGCCGGCAATAAAGCAAAAGACGCAACAATGTTCGTGACCCTCGAACCATGCTGTCACACAGACAAACGGACCCCTCCATGCACAAAGGCTATCATTGCGTCAGGGATCAAAAAGGTCATTATCGCAACGAACGACCCCAATCCAAAAGTGTCTGGTAAGGGCATTAAGGAACTGCGGAAAGCCGGGATAGAAACTGAGGTCGGTATCCTGAGATCAGAAGCAAAGCACCTCAATGAGTCATACAATAAATTCATCATAAAGAAAAAACCCTTTGTAGTTCTCAAGATCGCACAGAGCCTTGACGGCAAGATCGCGACAGCAAAGGGGGAGTCAAAATGGATCACAGGGAAGACAGCCAGGAAACATGTCCATCAGCTCAGGAACGATCTTGATGCCGTCCTCGTCGGTATCGGCACTGTCATGAAAGACGATCCTTCACTCGACTGCAGGCTCCGCGGCGGCAGGGATCCGTATCGGATAATTGTTGATAGCGGGCTCAGGATACCACTTAAATCAAAGGTGCTCGGCTATAGTGACAACAAAACGATCATAGCAACTACCAATAAGGCCTCCAAAAGAAAGATCTCTCAGATCAATACGCTCGGAGCCAAGGTGCTGGTTATCAAAAGCAAATCAGGCATGGTCAACCTCAAGGCCCTTATGAAAGAACTCGGCAAGCTGGATATAACGGGCGTTATGATCGAGGGGGGCTCGTCAATAGCATCTTCCGCGATCTCGTCTGAAATAGTTGACAGGGTAATGTTCTTTGTCGCACCGAAGATAATAGGCGGGACAGACTCCATATCCTCAATAGGCGGGAAGTCCCCTTCCCTACTGGGTAATGCAATCAAATTAAAGAACCTGCGGGCAATCACCATTGGAGATGATATCCTGATAGAAGGATATCTGTAAATCAGTCCTTCAGCCCTTCCCTTAGTTTCCTATCCGCTTCAAGGATCTTGTCTGCGTCATCACCGCTCAAGTCCCAGGAGTATTGGCCGGTAGTGCCACGCTTCAATTTAATCTTTGCCGGCTTTTGCGGTCTTATCTCAGTTATTTCGGGCTGCTGTTTGAATACAGCCTTCTCAGAGCCGTCATTAGTCTCTGTACATGCATATACAGGAATAAGAACAAATACCGCAACCAGCAAGAAAAGCCATCTTATCTTAGCCATTGTCCCCTCTTTCTAACAAAATTAACTATACGCTTAATAACTTTTATACTTGTTCGTTATCGGAAAGCGCCTGTCCTTGCCGAAGGCCCTCGGGGTTATCTTTATCCCCGGAGGTGCCTGCCTCCTCTTATACTCGGAACGGTCTATCATCGAGACGACCTTTTGGGCGCACTCGGGCTCGCACCCGAGTTTAAGTATCTCTTCAAAACTCTTGTCATCCTCAACGTATGCCTTCAATATCGGATCAAGGATCGGATAAGGCGGCAGAGAGTCTGTATCTTTCTGGTCTGCCCGGAGCTCTGCGGTAGGTTCCTTCCGGAGGATCCTCCCGGGGATGAGTTCCCGGCCCTCTTTCCTGTTCTTCCATTCACAGAGTTCATAAACAAGTGTCTTCGGCACGTCCTTTATTACCGCGAAACCGCCAGCCATGTCACCGTACAAGGTGGCATATCCCACGCTCATTTCGGACTTATTGCCGGTCGTGAGTACAAGCCATCCGAACTTGTTCGAAAAGGCCATCAATATATTGCCCCTGGTCCTTGCCTGGAGGTTCTCTTCGGCAATGCCGCTCTTCTTCCCCCTGAAATGGGGTGAGAGGGTCTTCATGTATGATTTAAAGATATTCTCTATCGGGACCGTTACAATTTTTATCCCCAGGTTCTTTGCGTGACCGAGGGCATCTTCGCGGCTCTCTTTCGAAGTAAATCGGGAAGGCATAAAGAGTCCGTGCACATTCTCCCTACCGAGCGCGTCGACAGCAATGTTCGCGGTCAGCGCGGAATCGACCCCTCCGCTCATTCCAATGATAACGCCCCTGAAACCGTTTTTCGAGACATAATCTTTTGTACCAAGCAATAGGGCATTGTATACCTTCTCTTCTTTGCAAAGATCCTTCACCCGCTTCTTCTTTATTACCGATTTTCCCTTTGTCCTGCGCAAGTTGACCTTCATCTTATCAACAGTCTCATCCAGGGCCACAAGGGTCTTTAGTTCACGCCTGCCCCTCTGTGTTGTTTCCTGCTTCCTGCCGTTCACCTCGATATCAACTATCAGAAGTTCTTCAATAAACCTGTTGCCCCTGGCCAGGAAGTTGCCCTTAGCGTCAGTCACAAAGCTTCCGCCGTCAAATACAAGCTCATCCTGGCCTCCGACCATGTTAACGTAAACGATCGCTGCCTTGCATTCAAGAGACCGCAACCTTACAAGGCTCTCGCGGAACGCCGCCTTCCCCATATAATACGGCGAGGCATTCAAATTAAGTATCAGCTCAGCACCGGAAAGCGCCTGGACCTTGGCAGGACCGGTATCGCTCCATATATCCTCACAGATATTGATCCCGATATTAATTCCAGCCATGTTATATACAGGATATCTCCTGCCGGCACGGAAATAACGGTACTCGTCAAAAACACTGTAGTTGGGCAGTTCCTTTTTATGATAGACATCGACAAGCCTGCCATCCGATATGAGCGCGGCTGAATTGTATATACCATCGTTCCTATCCACATAACCGACTATGACCGTAATATCCTTCGACGCTTTAATGATCTTGTCGAGCAATCCGATATTCTGTTCAATAAAGTGGGGCTTGAGCAAAAGGTCTTCAGGTGGGTATCCGGTCACGCTAAGCTCCGGAAAGACAACTATATCGGCCCCTGCCCTCTTCGCCCTCCTGATATAGGATATGATCTTTTTGATGTTACCTGGCAGATCGCCGACTGTTGGATTTATCTGTGCGAGTGCGACTCTTATCTTTTTCATTTAACATGACTCCGATTGACTACCTTCATCTGAATGGATATAATTTAAAGACTGTTTTATATTTAACTATAACATTTCGGCAAAAGGAGAGAAAGATGCTTTTCAATAACTCAATCCAATCAAAGACACTGATCATAGCCCTTGTATTTTCCTTATGTTCTGTCCTTTCGGGCCTCAACATGGATGCGAACGCCAGTTCTTCGAAGATATCCCAAAGTTCCATCAATTTCCTTGAAAAGACCGGAAACGCCATGGCAGAAATAGCAGAGGCCGTTAAGCCGTCAGTTGTTAATGTATCGACTGAAAAAACAGAAAAGATCGCAAGTGCTCCTATTTCTCCTTTCTCCAATAATCCTTTATTTAAGCAGTTCTTCGGTAATCAATTCAGACAGCAGGCGCCGAGAGAACGGAAATCGGCCAGCCTCGGATCAGGGGTGATCATATCCTCTGATGGCTATATACTCACAAACAACCATGTCATCAAGAACGCGGACAAGATCAAGGTCCTGCTATCGGACAAGAGGGAGTTCATCGGTAAACTGGTTGGCGCTGATCCAAAGACCGACCTGGCGGTGATCAAGATCGAGGCCGAAGGCCTGTCAAGTATTGAGATAGGTGATTCAGATAAATTAAAGATCGGAGAACTGGTACTCGCGGTCGGAAATCCTTTCGGACTGAACCAGACCATTACAATGGGGATCGTCAGCGCTGTCGGAAGGGCCAATGTCGGGATCGCGGACTACGAAGATTTTATCCAGACCGATGCTGCCATCAACCCCGGTAATTCCGGTGGGGCTTTAGTAAACATAAGGGGAGAACTAGTCGGAATAAATACCGCCATATTCACTACCTCGGGCGGCTATCAGGGAATCGGTTTCGCGATCCCGAGCAATATGATAAAGGTCGTTATGGACAGCCTGATATCAGGAGGCAAAGTCATCAGGGGCTGGCTCGGTGTATCGGTACAGCCGATGACTCCAGAACTCGCACAGCAGTTTGGCCTGGAAAAAGAACAGGGCACGCTTATATCAAACGTTATCGAGAACAGCCCGGCTGAACTGGCCGGACTGTTGCGCGGCGATTTCATAATCGAATTCAACGGCAAAAAAGTGAACGAACCCTTCGTCCTCAAGAACACTGTTGCTGAAACAAAACCGGGAGACGAAGTCGATATCAAAATAATAAGGGACGGGAAGATCGAGACATTTAAAGTTGTTATAGGTGAACTCCCGGATGACATTCAAAAAGTCCCTGCCACTGCATTTGAAAACGCGCTTAAGGGAGTCAGCATCCGGGACCTTACACCCGAGATATACGACAAGTTGAACCTCCCCGAAAAGATAAGGGGTGTTGTTGTGACGAATATAGCACCCGGAAGCCCGGCAGAGACATCACTTGCCCCCGGAGACGTGATCCTCGAGGTGAACAGAAAGGGCATAACAAACGTCGATGATTATGAAGCAAGGGTATCGAAGATCAAGCCTGACAGGGACATACTGCTCCTGATCTTCCGCAGGGGTTCGACTATTTTCGCAACGATCAGCGGAAAGTAAGTGTGAGGGTTATATGGGCCATATGTATTGTGACTTTCATGCTAAGCGGCTGCGCCGAGCTTTTTCTCAAGCCCTACGGTTTTGTATCATCCGATGCCAAGAATGTCCGTGTCGGCACTGTTTTCCTGCCTGAAGGCGCACCCACTATCTCACAGGGATATAACCCGCGGCCTGAGATGGATTCAGAGGCAAAATCAGGCGCAGGGCATGAAGGTATAGATATTTATGCCAAGACAGGAACACCAGTGATCGCCCCTGCATCCGGTATCGTCATAGATTCATTTTCCGAACCATTTTACGGCAATCAGATCGTAATTAACCACGGCAGCAACGAGAACGGCATATCTGTCACAAGCAGATACCTTCATCTCAACGAGCGGCTGGTTAATAAAGGGGACATGGTCGTACGAGGTCAGCAGATCGGGACATTGGGAAGCAGCGGGCTTCTGGCAAGCTACCCTCACCTGCACTTTGAAATCCGGACCGGTCCCCGGTCAGAATCCAGCAACCCTCACAAATACTGGGTCGATGGCGTCGCGGTTGTGACATGCTTCAATAAGACCAAAGAGTACCCGGATATACCGTTCAGGACCACCTATCCGGTTCCGTGTAGATAGTGCAACCTTCCATGTCATTCCGGCCTACGAGCCGGAATCCATATGTAAGGGCAGGTTTCAAACCTGCCCCTACAAAACGTGCCTGTCTTTCTGTAAGGGTACGGCATGCCGTGCCCCTACGAGGTCTGTATTACTTTATTATATTCAGCCCTTACAGATAAACTTCTTTCCTGTGACCAACTCTTAAAATAAGTACTTCATTGTCAAGAATTGCATAAATGATCCGGTAGTTTCCAACTCTAAGTTTTCTGAGTCCGATAAACTCACCTTTTAGAGCAGGATAAGATTCAGGTTTTTTGGAAAGTTCTTTTTCAATTTTAACAATTATTTTTTTTGAATCAGTTTTATCAATTTTTTTCAAATCTTTAATTACAGATCTTTTATATGCTATTTTATATTCCAAGAGACTTTTTCAACTCCTTGCTTGAAATTATTTCATCTTTTGGATTATTTAAACGATCAAGAGCAATTTGTAAATCTGAAAAATCATCGATATATGATTCAATCGCTTTTTGAATAATAAAAGACTTGGATCTCTCAGTTTCCTTTGCAATCTCATCAATCTGCTTAGCAATTTCGTCCGGTATTCTAATTGAAACTGAAGTGCTCATAACAACCTCCTGACTATATTTAATTACTTTGTATTCATTGTAATACATTATAATACATAGGGTTAAATCTTGCAAATTATTAGTAACGTTCAAAAGTTGTGGCAAATGATGGATTGAGATAATAACACGACCTCCTGTATGGTTAATGTTGACAAGACAAATACCAAAGGGAAGAGGTCGTGATGGAACGAGAGATCAATATTACA
>BDTS01000035.1 GCA_002897915.1 bacterium BMS3Bbin09
AAAAATTAATAAAAAATATTTAAAAGGAGGTTCCCGATTCTGTGGAAAACATCGAGAAAAGAAATCAGGTTTGGGCTTTTATTGTCACAGGTGTCCTTGCGCTTATCAGCTTAATCTACTACCAGGCTGATGTATACTATATCTATCTTGTGGTATACATCTGGTTCGGATTTGCATACGGGATGATGCTTCAGTACGGCAGGTTCTGCATGGCCTCGGCCTCGCGTGACCTTTTTGCGGCGGGTGTGCCGCGAATGGCCGTGGGAATTCTGATAGCCCTTGTTTTTTTCAGTCTTGTCAGCGTATTTCTGTCCGCGACAAACATGAGCACCTTCCATCCCGGGCCTTTAGGTCCGCATGAAGTAGTCGGAGGTATTATCTTCGGAGTGGGGATGGTCCTTGCCGGAGGTTGCGCATCAGGATCCTTATATAAAATCGGCGAGGGCAACGGCACATCTGTCCTTGCGATTATCGGGATATCCTTCGGGCAGGCAATATTCGTGGACGTAGGCGGGGTCTTTAACAAACTTCTCCCACAGTCATGGATAGATACTGCCGAGGCGACAAAATGGATACCCGCGGACAAGATGACATCATGGTTTGACCACTTCCTCGCAGGTTATGTCTTAATCAAGCCCCAGGTCATAATGTCTGATACAAAGGCCATAGCCTCTATGTCGGACGGCACCATGAGATATTTTCTGGGCAATTCACTTATCAATACAATTATCCCTTCTCTCCTGGTACTTTTTCTTATTTATTATTTCTATACAAGAAAAGGATTTATGAAGAAGAGAAAGAAAAAGAAAGAAAGCACCGGTTTCGGAGCTGAAATTGCCGGGATATGGAATATCGTAACCGCTTCCCGGAGAACCACTTTTATGGGAATACTCATCGGCATAACCGCAGGCATACACATTTTCACCATGAAGGGAATGCAGATCAGGTTCGCCGTTAATAATTTCGGACAGCTTTTAACGCGGATGGGGCATACGGGAGATGTTTCCATTACAGGTAAAGTCTTTGATCCCGGATACTGGTATATTACAACCCAGGAGGCACAGTTTGCAGGATGGGTCATGGAAAAAGTTGGCTGGAATGTAAGAGACAATGTCTTCTTTGGCGTCATGAACGGACTGCCCGAACTCTGGCGTAACCCTGCTCTCTGGATGTCTCTGGGTATCATTTTTGGAGCAATGGTAATGGCTCTTTTGAACAGGGAATTTAAGTGGAAGCTTCCCAAGGGCGAACTCATTGTATGGGGACTCGGCGGCGGACTGCTCATGGGCATAGGCGCACGAATTGCTCTTGGCTGTAATATAGGAGCATTCTTTATCAGAGTTGCCGGCGGCGATCCTGGTGGATGGTTATTCGGCATTGGTATGGTGCTTGGCGGTTATGTTGGCGTTAGATTCTTTAACTGGTGGACAGACCGTAAAATGGCCAAAGAGATGGAAGCCTTCTAAAGTAAATTTAAAACATTTTAAAGGAGGACGTTTATTATGGCAATGAAATTTGAAAAAAAAGGTGATGGATCGTATATGCTGGATGTATGTGGATATGTATGCCCGCATCCCCAGATTTACTGTAAAAAATCTCTTGAAAAAATGGCGGAAGGTGATATACTGGAGTTGGTATTTGATAACCCGTCATCCGGCGAGACCATAGTCCAGATGTGCGATCAGGCCGGACACGAGATACTGGAAAAGAAAGAGGAAGGCGGCAAATTAATATATAAGATCGAAAAAGCTTAAGAATCAAGAATGCCGGAACTTTATCTTTATAAAATAGTGGGAGGAACTGTTTATGAAAAATAGCTTATGGGTTATTATAATTATTGTGGTGGCGATCATTGCCTTTCTGGTTGGTTATAGCCAGCAAAACGGCAAGATGACCGGACAGCCTATTGCAGAACACACGTCATCTGGCGGCTATGGAACACCAGCTGGCGGTTATGGAGCACCGGCTGGCGGTTATGGAGCACCGGCTGGCGGCTACGGAGCACCGGCAGGCGGCTACGGAGCACCGGCAGGCGGCTACGGAGCGCCGACAGGCGGCTATGGACAGTAGGCCTTTATAGAGAAGCGCTTTAAGTAACTACGGGCGTTGAAAAAACAATAAAGCCTATAAATCTGAAAAATCAGGTAGGTGTCAATATGAAAAAGATTTTAATTGCAGTAGATGAAACAAAAGGCACTAAGGGTTCATTTTCAATTTGTAGCAAGTTGTGCTCCTGCATTAGTCCTGAAGAAGTAATATTGGTGTATGTGGAAAAATATGAAGGTAGGTCTTTGATCAATGACATGCTTGGTGATGCTGAAATGTCTACCCTGAAGCAGGTGCTGGAGGGAACAGAGTACAAGGAAACTCTGGACAAAAAGGCAAACAGTGTGCTTGATTATTACAGAAAGGCCCTGAAGTCAGACGGTATCACATCGGTCAGGTCTGAAATCAGGGAAGGTCATCCGGCTGATGAGATTCTAAAGGCCGCAGAGGAATCAGGAGCAGACATGATTATGCTCGGTTCAAGGGGTAACAGGATTTCTCATACATTTATGGGAAGTGTTAGCAGGGAAGTTGTCAACAGATCTGATATCCCGGTTTTTGTTACGAAAGTAAAATAAGTAGTCATGCATTCGGGGCATTCATCGTGATGCCCCGAATTTTTTTTTGCATGGCAAAAGAAGTGCTTCCTGAGGTAGCATAACTTAATGAAGTGCGCACTCGTAATACCTTCCTGGATACCTGAAGAGATTTTCTCCTCAAAGACAGCGGGCTCCCAGATAAACTACTGGCAGCCATTGGGGACCCTCTATGTAGCATCCTCGATACTAAAGGCGGGCCATGACGTTATATTTCTGAACGGCGCGTTCATGAGCCATGACGAGATAATGAACGAACTATCTGGCTACGCGCCTGATGTGATCGGTATATATTCCACTACCTTCGGCTGGGACAAGGCCACGTTTACGGCATCTGAAATTCGTAAGGGCGGATTTGAAAGCCGTCCCTACCTTATTGTTGGCGGCCCCTATCCTATAGCGGTTCAGGAAAAATGCATCCATGCCTCCGAAGCAATTGACGCGGTCATAACCGGAGAAGGGGAGATAACTATGGTTGAGGTCCTGGACAGGCTCTCGAAAGGTAAGGACCTTGAGGGGGTCAAGGGCCTGATATATAGAAGTGGCGGAGAGGTGGTAATCAATCCTCCCAGGCCGCTGATCGAAGATGTTGACTCCCTGCCTTTTCCGGCAAGAGAACTCCTGGGCAGAGCAATGGACTATGTCCCTCCACCGGCAACGTATAAAAGAAGGCCTGTTGCGGTCATAATGACAGCGAGGGGATGCAACAGGAACTGCATATTCTGTTTCCAGATCGATAAACATAGAAAGACCGGCATACGTTTCCGCAGCGTCGAAAGTGTTATGGAGGAGATAGAGCTCTGCCTGAAACAGGGGTACAGGGAGATCAAGTTCATAGACGATACCTTTGCCGCTGACTATGACAGGGCAATGAGGATCGCGAATGAGATAAAGTCTCGCGGCCTTGATTTCACATGGTTCGCCTCCGCGTGTGTTCACCAGGTGGACAAGCCGCTGTTGCAGGCGTTCAGGGATGCCGGGTGCTGGGCAATACTCATGGGGGCCGAAAGCGGGGTACAGAAGAACCTGAACGCGATAAGGAAGGGCACCAAGATCGAACAGATAAGGCGGGCTGTGCAGGCGGCCAAAGAGGTGGGACTGACTGTGCATACGCCGTTCCTGTTCGGTATACCGGGAGAGACATTCGAGGAGGGGCTCAGAACCATTGAATTTGCCTGCGAGATCGACCCGGATATCGTCAGCTTCCACGCGATCACACCTTTTCCGGGTACGGAACTTTACGACAATCTCGATAAATACGGAACAATGTCAGAGGAACTAAGGGACTTTACCTATCAGGGAGCGGCATTCGTCCCTTTTACGATGACAAGGGAGGAAATCTCCATCCTTAGACAGAGGGCCTACAAAAAATTCTATTCAAGGCCCGGGTATGTCCTGAGAAAATTAATAGAGATCCGGACGGCCAATGATATGAAGGCTGTCTTTAAGGGAATGAAGAGCATGTTCTGGCTCTGTGTAAAGGGGGATATATTCCGGAGGGATGAGTAAAATAATATCGCTATGAAATTACCTGAACTGCTTGCCCCTGCCGGGGATTTTGAAAAACTTGTGACAGCCCTCCATTATGGCGCTGAGGCTGTCTATATGGGACTGTCAGGACTGAGCCTCAGGGCAAAGGCCGATAACTTCACCGAAAAAGAACTTAAAGCCGCGGCTTCCTTTGTCAGGCAGAATGGGAAGAAGCTCTATATCACAATTAATATATTTCCGCACAATAGGGACCTTTCCCTGATCAAAGAACATCTCGTGTTCGTAAAAGAACTGGCGCCGGACGCGCTGATAGTCTCTGACCTCGGTGTGTTCGATATAGTATCTGAGGCCCTCCCGGGGACACCTGTTCATATAAGCACGCAGGCTAATATCACTAACTACAGCACCGCAAAGTTCTGGGAAAAGGCCGGGGCAAAAAGGCTTGTGCTCTCGCGGGAACTGACGATAGACGAGATCAAAGAGATTCGCGACCATGTATCGCTTGAGCTTGAATGCTTTGTGCACGGCGCGATATGCATCTCTTACTCTGGCAGGTGTTATATAAGCAGTTTTCTGGCGAACAGGTCAGCTAATCGGGGGGAGTGTACAAACTCCTGCAGATGGAACTATGCCCTGATGGAAGAGAAGAGGCCCGGTATCTACAGGCCGGTTTATGAGAACGAGAAGGGGACGTACGTAATGAGTTCCCGCGACCTCTGTATGATCCAACATCTTGACAAGCTGGCTGACGCGGGGGTGGACAGCTTTAAGATCGAGGGGCGGACAAAAGGGATAAACTACGTGGCTGGCGTTGTGAAGACCTACAGGGAGGCGGTTGACAGACTTCAGGAGAGGCCGTACAAGGTTAGTCAGCAGTGGATGCGTGACCTTGCAATGTCTTCAAACAGGGGGTTTACGACCGGGATGTTTCTGGGTGATCATCCTGATGAGGGATACAATCACGACGATGAAACGGCATATGTGATGACCCATGAGTTTGTAGGTGTTGTTAAGGCAATTAACGATGGAAAGGCCGAGATAGCCCTTCGTAACAAGATCGAGATGGGTGATGAGATCGAGTTCCTTTCAACAGGACTTGAAGGCCGGTCTTTTAAGGTCAATGAAATGGTTGATCTGAAAGGGTCCCCCGTTGTATCGGGTAAGAACGGGGAGATAGTAATAATACCAGCTGTATCCGGGGTCAGGGGAAATGACCTGGTCAGAAGGCCGCTTTCAACCAGCGAAGTTATCGGGTAGGTTGGCAAATACCCCTTGCCGTATTAGTATTTTTTCTGCTAAAATCTCCATCTAACACTTTACGTATTTATTTAATTTATTGCTATGAAAAATTCATATTTCAATCTAATTGAGCAGACCTATTATTTCCCGCAAGAAGGTTTTGACCTCAGGGATAAATACCTGACTTTTCATGGGGTATCATTGAAATATTTAATTGAGAAGCACGGCACACCATTTAGATTCATTTATCTTCCTAAAATTGGTGACCAGATAAAAAAAACGCGCAATCTATTTAATCGTGCCATTAAAAATAATGCTTATAAAGGGAAGTATTTTAATTGCTACTGTACAAAATGCAATCACTTTTACCATGTTATTGGTGAGGCATTAAAATACAATGTAAATATTGAAACGTCTTCGGCTTTTGATATTGATCTAATACTCAATTTGTATAAGGATAAGAAAATTGATAAGAATAAAATTATTATACATAATGGATATAAAACAGATGATTACCTAAAGAATATATTTCTTCTTCAAGAAGCTGGATTTGAAAATTCCATTATTATCCTTGATAGTATTCAGGAGCTTTCCAAGATCGAAAGTCTGGCAGGAGATAATAAAATAAGAATTGGTTTGAGAATGGCTGTAAATGAAGAAGCCCAATCTGCATACTACACTTCCAGACTTGGTATTCGCCATACAATGATCATCGATTTTTTCAATGAGCGTATTAAAGGCAACGATAAGGTTGAGCTTAAAATGCTTCACTTTTTTGTAGACTCCGGGATCAAAGACACACTTTATTATTGGGGGGAATTCCAAAAAGCAGTGACACTGTATATCGATCTTAAAAAAGAATGTACAAGTCTGGATTCTTTTAATCTTGGCGGCGGGTTTCCAATAAGAAATCATTTAGGCTTTGAGTATAATTATGAATACATGATCAACGAAATAATTAAAAATATTAAAGATGCTTGTGTTAAGGAGTCTGTTATTGAGCCGGATATATATACAGAATTTGGTAAATTCACTGTAGGAGAAGCCGGAGCAATTATTTTTAAAGTGTTAGAGCAAAAGCAGCAGAATGATACAGAATCCTGGTACATTATCAATAATAGTCTGATGAATACAATTCCTGATGCATGGTCTATTCACGAGAAATTCATTCTATTGCCGATCAATAAATGGGACAATGAATATCATCGAGTAAATATTGGCGGTATCAGCTGCGACCATTCCGATTATTACAATTCAGAAGATCTGAATCAGGAAATTTTACTACCCAAATATTCTGATGATGATAAAGAACCGTTGTATCTGGGATTTTTTCATACAGGAGCTTATCAAGATGCTATAAGCGGTTATGGCGGTATAAAACATTGCCTGATCCCTTCGCCAAAACATGTAATTATCGATCGAAATGAAAAAGGTAATATTGTTGATTACGTGTATAGAGAAGAACAATCATCGGAGGATATGTTTAGAATTCTGGGATACAATAAATAGACTATGAAAAGCTTTGCCGGGATAGAAGAAAAATATACCAATTTTGATCTCTCGTCAGTATTATTGCAATCAATACCTTACGATGGCACCAGTACCTGGGGAAAAGGTGAAGATAAAGCATTTGATGCTTTTATTGATGCATCAGAAAATATGGAATTGTACGATATTGAAACTGACAGCGAAGTATATAAAAAAGGTATTTGTGTATTGCCTGAAATTACTGAACATTCATCGCCCGAATCTGTTTTTGCAAAAGTTTATAATAAAACCAAAGAGCTGCTGAACACCAATAACTTTTTAACTTTCTTTGGCGGCGAACACTCAATAAGTATAGGGATAATAAAAGCTTATTATGAAAAGTATTCTGATCTGACAGTTCTGCAGCTTGATGCTCATGCCGACTTGCGCGAAAGTTATCTTGGCTCAAAATACAATCATGCTTGTGCCTTGCATGACGCCAGTAAAAATACTAATCTGGTACAGCTGGGCATTAGAAGTATGGATATAAGTGAGAAGCAGTACTTAAATAAAAAAAAATGCTTTTTCGCTGAAGATATGTATGACAAAAATGAATGGCAAGAGCAATCATTGAAATTGATTACCGAAGATGTTTATTTAACAATAGATCTGGATGTTTTTGACCCATCGATAATGCCGGCAACAGGAACTCCCGAACCGGGTGGTTTAAATTGGAACACAACAATTAACTATCTGAAAAAGGTTTTCAAAGAAAAGAATGTAGTGGGTTTCGATATTGTTGAGCTCGCACCTATTGAAAACAATAAAGCGCCAAATTTCCTGGCAGCCAAGCTTTATTATAAATTGCTGTCATATAAATTCAAATATAATGAAAAATAAAGGCCCTATCAGTAATTTCATCACTGAGCATTACAAGCACTTCAATTCTGCAAGTCTTGTAGATGCAGCTGTTGCCTACGAAAAACAATTAGAACAAGGCAACAAAATGGTGATAACTCTGGCAGGAGCTATGAGCACTGCTGAGTTAGGAAAATCATTAGCTGAGATCATAAGGCAAGACAAAGTTCACATTATTTCATGCACAGGCGCCAACCTCGAAGAAGATATTATGAATCTTGTTGCCCATTCTTTTTATAAAAGGGTGCCTGAGTATCGCAGCTTATCTTCGAAACAGGAATGGGAATTATTAGAAAAAGGGCTTAATAGAGTAACAGACACCTGTATTCCGGAAAAAGAAGCTTTTAGAAGATTGGAAAAGCATATTTTTAAAATATGGAAGGACGCAGAGAATAATGGTGAAAGGTACTTTCCACATGAATTTATGTATAAGATGCTTCTTTCCGGTGAATTAGAGCAACATTATCAGATCGACCCTAAAGATAGCTGGATGCTTGCGGCTGCTGAAAAGAATTTACCAATAGTAGTTCCTGGCTGGGAAGATTCTACTATGGGGAATGTTTTTGCCTCATATTGCATTAAAGGTGAATTAAATCCTTCGACCATGAAAACCGGTATTGAATATATGACCTGGCTTGCTGATTGGTATACTGAAAATACTAAAGACAATGGATTAGGATTTTTTCAGATAGGCGGCGGCATTGCAGGAGATTTTCCTATTTGCGTTGTTCCTATGCTTTATCAGGATCTAAAACGTACTGATACACCTTTTTGGAGCTATTTCTGTCAGATATCAGACTCAACAACAAGTTATGGTTCTTACTCAGGGGCAGTTCCAAACGAAAAAATTACCTGGGGAAAGTTAGATATTGATACTCCAAAATTCATAATAGAATCTGATGCTACAATTGTTGCGCCTCTGATCTTCGCCTATCTATTAAATTGGTGAGGAAAAATATGGGTGTAGGGAAATGTGGAAAATCATAAATTAGTACTACCTGAAAATCTGAATCAGTATGGCTTTCTTTTTGGCGGGTATTTACTCAAATGGATAGATGAATATGCCTGGATCGCCGCAAGCCTGGATTATCCGGACAGTAACTTTGTCACAGTTGGAATGGATAAGGTTGAATTTAATAGAACTGTAAAAAATGGAACTATACTGAGATTCAAGGTCGATAAAATAAAACAAGGCAATACTTCCGTTAAATATTCTGTAGAAGTAGTTAGTTCCTGTTGCGGAAGGCAAGGTTAATAAAAAAAGCCTGAACCTTTATAATTGGTAAAGCACAAACAATACCAAGAAAGGAGCAGACTTTGAGAGAAAAAACTCTACAACAAGAGTACCTGGATTTCAGCAGGAAATCAAGCGTGAAGGTAGTAAGAGAGTACCGGAGGAAATACAAGGGAATATCGGAGGTATTAGAGTCAAATCCGAAGATATTGAATTTTGCACATAAGGATTTCAGTGATGGACTGTCAGAATCGGATGGAGGGAGAAGAGGCTACGCATCGGAGCAGATACTGAGATCGTTGATAGTAATGT
>BDTS01000036.1 GCA_002897915.1 bacterium BMS3Bbin09
AGGGCATCAATGATGATCGATTTTCCGGCCCCGGTCTCGCCTGTGAGTACATTAAAACCCTCTCCAAATTCTATATGCACATTGTCGATAATGGAGAAGTTTTTGATGTGGATCTCACGGAGCATCCTTAATTATACGCAATAAACAAAAAAAGGGGCGCAGCATGCTGCGCCCCTACAATTTTCGTAATTGCTTTTTTATCAGCCTCCGTATGAATGCAGCCCGGAGAGCACGAGGTTGACCCCGAGATATGTGAAGATGACAGAAATAAAACCTACCATCGCCAGGATCGCAACACGCTTCCCCCTCCAACCTCCGACAAAACGGGCATGCAGGTAAAGAGCATAAACAAACCATGTAATGAGCGACCAGGTCTCCTTCGGATCCCATGTCCAGTACTTGCCCCAGGCGCTGTTGGCCCATATTGCGCCCATTATGAGGCCGCCTACCGTAAAGAGCGGGAAACCTACTGCAATGCTCTTATAAGTAATGTCATCAAGCATCTCGGGCGTTATCGAAAGTTTTGTGAGGAGATTCTTCAGCCCGTAACCAAACCACCAGAGTATGAGGAAAAATCCGCCAGCCGATATCCAACTCACTGCAACCACCACGCTGGATGAACTCCGGAAAGAGGCCTTCAGGAAGTGGCTCTGTATAAGCTGTACACGTTGTGCGGCCGAGAGGCTCAGGAAATCGATCCCCATGGCTATAAGAACAATAAGGAAGACACCGATTATGAAGCTCCAGAAGAGGTATGTCTTCTCGAATTTAGATTCAGTTATCAGAACGATATACGCTGCTGACGCGCCGAATGATACTCCAAAGGCCGCATATCCCAGAAAAGCCAGAAACACGTGAAAGAGCAGCCAGTTCGACTGGAGCGCGGGCACCAGGGGCATGATCTCCTTTGATGTACCGGTAACATCTATAAACAGCAGTACAAGGGCCGCGATAGGCGTAACAAACGCGCCAAGAGATCGGTTTTTATATTTAAATTCAACCAGAAGGTGCGCCAGTATGAGGGCCCATACAAAGAATATCAATGACTCATAGAGGTTCCTCAGAGGTGCGGCCCTAAGAAGTGATTCAATAACACCGGAGGCCGTGTGCTCCGCTGTCCAGAAATAATAAGAATTGACCCACCTGATGAGCAGCGCCGTAGACTGACATACAAAACCGGAAATGGTCACTGCTGTTGCAGTAATTCCGACCTTGCTGTTCCTGGTTACAAGGTAGATAACATATATCACCATTGCGGCGATATAAGCCCCTGCGGATATATCGAAAAATAAAGAGCTGTTCATGATTTTCTCCCCTCTATCGCCTTTGACGCATGTGAGACTATTTTTTCTATTTTCTGTTCAAGGGTGAGCCTGTTCCTGTTGGTTGAGGCCCCGACCGTTATATTGACCGACTTGCCCTCTTCTGCAATATTTACCCATATTTTTTTATGGCTCATAAAGAAGCATACATACAAACCGACAGCCATTAATATCGACGCAAGATAAATGAGCCAGACACCCGGGTCCTTGGACACCGAAAGCCCGGTATATTCAACACCCCAGTAATCCTTAAATATAACGGAATGTCCGCCGTTGAGTACCCCTGTACTGGGATAACGCTTTAATATCCAGCCCACGTACGGCTCCCTGCCAGGCTCCTCGAACTTGATCAAAACAGCCGGGTTAACCATGTTCTCCGAATACGTGATCAAAGAACCTGTGCCTCTGTCACGTGTGAGCGCCGGGGAAAAATCCATGATCGTACCCTTGATACCGGTTCCCGGGATCTCGAATGTGTCGCCGTATCTCAGCCAGACAGTCGCCTTCGGACCGTTTTTCGGGGTAATGTCGAGAATGAATTTGCCGACCGTGTCAGGCATCATCCCGTAATTCGACTGGAAAAAAGTGATGCCCTTGTAAGTAAGAGGGTCATTGACCTCGATGATCTTTTTCATGACCTCTTTCCCGTCCTCGATTATAACAAGTTCACTCCGGAAGTCCTTCGGGGAGTCTATCTCTTCATAATAAAGCGTTTCGTACCAGTTGCATTTAACGCTAAACCCGAGCGGTATCTTTTCAGTCGGTGATTTGAAAGCCACATTGTACATACTGCCCTCAGGGATGTTCAAATACCCCTTGAACCCGAATACGGACCCTATTATCGCGCCTGCAAATATCAATATGATGCTTAAATGGACGACATAAACAGAGAGGCGCACATATCTTCCCTTCTGCGTATAAAGCTGGACCGACCCTTCTTCGGTTGCTTCAAGGACACGATATCTTGAAGCAGTCAATGCATTGAAAAATTCATCTTTGGCAACACTGAGGGTGGTCTTTATTTTAAGCTCTTTTTTTACCGGAAGCGACTTGAGGACGCTTTCCGACATCGGGCGCTGGACCGCCTGGACAAGCTTCCATGTCTTGGGAAATCTCTCGAGGGAGCAAACGATCAGGTTAATGCCGAACAGAGCGAGCAAACTGAGAAACCACCACGAATCATACATATCCATAAACCCGAGTTTCGCGAATATGTTGTAGACTGTCGGGGCAAAAGAGTCACCAAAGAACTTGGCAAGCAGTTTTATGTTCTGCGCAGGCTCAGCGTTCTGTTCAACGATCGTACCTACGATCGATGTGGCGGCGAGCATTATCAACAGGGAAATAGCGAGCTTTACAGAAGCCAGCAGGCTCCATATTGACTCGAAAATATCTTTCTTTTCTTTTTCCAAAAAACCTCCAGCACTAAATATAGCTTTTCACCAATTATGAAGTCAAATACTGTTTTGAATATACCATTTGCATTATGAAGAACCTGTGAATTCCCGCTATGCCCTTACCCTTGTCAATCTCATGGCATTCAGTATTACCGCAAGGCTCAGACCCATGTCCCCGACACCCACTGCAACCCAGAGGTTAATAAGTCCGAAGACTGCCAGTACCGTAAATGTCCCTTTAATAAGGAGCGCGACAATTATGTTCTGTCTCACGACCTTCATGGTCTTCCTGCTCAGTTTAACCAGATAATCTATTTTGGAAAGGTCATCATGCATCAGAGCAATGTCAGCAGTCTCGATAGCCACGTCTGTTCCTGCATGCCCCATTGCGATCCCGACATCGGCGGAGGCAAGGGCCGGGGCGTCATTCACCCCGTCTCCGACCATTGCGACACAGCCAAATCTGTCCTTAAGCTTATCCACCGCACTGACCTTATCCTCAGGCAGAAGTCCGGCAAAAAAACTGTCGACCCCTGTCTGTTCCGCGAGAGCAGAAGCAACTTCTTCATTATCTCCTGTCAGCATTTCCGTCCTTATATGCTGTTTTTTCAGATCTCTTATAACATCAGGGACGTTCACCCTCATTTTGTCGGCAAGTACAATGGCCCCTATCATTCTGCTTTCATCCGCAATATATAATGCTGTCTTCCCTTTTGTCTCATCCCCTTCCGGGATACTAACCGGCAAGTCATCAAAAAGACCGGGTGCCCCTGCATAATACTTCTTCCCGTCTATTTCAGCCTCTATGCCCCTGCCCTTTATGGATATGAAACGATCTATCTCCAATATCTCTGATCCCTCTTCAGAGGCCTTCTTCATAACGGCCTTCGCGATCGGATGCCCTGAGCGGGATTCGAGTGACGCGGCAATGGAAAGTACCTCCTCGATCAAATACCCGTTAAACCCGGTTATGCCAATAACTTCAAGTTTGCCTCTGGTCAGGGTCCCTGTCTTATCGAACGCAAACACCCTGACCCTGTTTATCTCCTCGATAAAGGACGCCCCCTTTATCAGTACCCCGTGTCTGGCTGCACTCGTTATTGCGGATACCATGGCAACAGGCGTTGATATGGCCAGTGCACAGGGACATGATACAACCAGTAGCACAAGCGCGCGGTACAGCCATGTCTCCCATGAATGACCAAGCATCAAAGGGATAATAAATGTAGCAAAGGCAAGCCCGATCACAACCGGGGTGTAAACAGCCGCGAACTTGTCTATGAACCTTTCGGTCCCTGATTTCTTCCGTTCCGCTTCTTTCACGAGCTTTACGATCCTTGAGAGTACGGTCTCGTCACTCCTTTTGGTCGTTCTTATCTCCAGATACCCCTCTTCATTCATCGTCCCGGCATAAACCTTATCCCCTTCTGCTTTTGATACAGGGACCGATTCCCCGGTTATCGCGGATTCATCAATGGATGAATGCCCGGCCTCGACCTTTCCGTCAAGGGGGACCTTCTCCCCGGGCCGTATAGCAATAAGTTCCCCCTTTCCAACCTCATGCACATGAAGCTCAATCTCACCTTCGGGTCTCTTTACCTTCGCTGTCTCAGGCGCCATATGCAGGAGCCGACTCATTGATCTCCTCGCATTGTCACCCGCGTACTCTTCAAGGTATTCGGCCACAAAAAATAGAAATATGACCGCAGCACCCTCTTCCGCATGGCCGATAAAAAAAGCCCCCATTGCGGCAATGCACATAAGTGAGTTCATATCAAGGCGTCCCTTGAGAGCGGAACGCACGGCATTCCTGAAGATGTCCCTGCCCGCGTACGCAACAACCGCTATGAACACCAATAGCGCAGCAAGGTGTTGAGATGCCGCAAACTCAAACAGGAGCCCGGAAACAAGCAGTATCCCAGAAACAATTATAGTGATCAGCTGGCGGCGTTTCCAGAGCGGGGGCTTTTCCTCAAATATATCGGTCGAGCAGCAGGAACAGCCCGTTTTTTCCCCGCATGAATCGTTATTCATCTGTAATTTTAATTCCTGCATAGTTTACTCCCGCACATGCTTCAATCCTTCATTAAATAAAGTTGTTATATGTTCATCATCGAGGGAGTAAAAGACCATCTTCGCCTCTTTCCTGAATTTGACCAGCCGCATGTTCCGGAGTACCCTCAGCTGATGAGAAACTGCTGAAATGCTCATTCCCAAAACGTTTGATATATCGCATACACAAAGCTCTTCCCCTGACAGGGCATAGATTATCTTTGTCCTGGTCGAATCAGCCAGCACCCTGAATGTTTCGGACAATCTGCCGACTTCATCATCTGAAAGCATTTCCTTTTTGACTCTTTTCACTTTTTTTGCATCAATAGACTTTACTTCACATACATCATGCACTTTTTTTGCCGGCATATCCGCCCTCCCCTGAACACTTGAGCAACTGTTCAAATATAACTTATAATGATCATACTGTCAACCAATAAATTATTAAAAGATATTATTGTAAAATATGTCCATGCGAATAATGAGAAAATATAAATTACTATATTTGATCATCCTGATAATATTTATGCCGTTTAGCGTCCATGGAGAGGAACAGACCCTTACCATCCTCTATACAGGCAGTCTGAAGGGCGAGCTCGAGACGTGCGGCTGTTCCCCGAAGACTGATTTCGGCGGTCTGGCAAGGCTCTCGGGATATATCTCTGAACACGCCGAAGAGCTCTCTCCGTATATTCTTATTGACGCGGGGAACTTCACGCCAAAAGATACCCCGCAGGGAAGGCTGAAGACAGAGGCCATGTTAAGGTCCTTCAGCAAGATGAAATACGATGCAGTGGCTTTTGGGGAAAATGAAAAGGTGTTCCCCCGCAATTACCTCTATCCTCTCGTAAAGGAGAATAAAACTCCGGTCCTCTGCGCTGCTTCTGAAAAGAGGCGATCACTATCGATAACACGCTCCGATATTAAACTCAATATAGGCGTTGATCCAGCGGCCCGTCATGAAGGCAACCTTAATCTCCTTCTCTCGGACAAGCCTGTTTCAGAGGCTAAACTTATAAATGGATGGGATGTTATAATTACTTCTTCGGGCGAAGAGCTTGAGGAGCCTCTTGAGAATAACGAGACCATCATTGCAGCGGGTTATCCGAAGGGAAAGAACCTCGGTATACTTAAGCTGCGGATCGGCATTAACGGGAAGGTCATGGGGCATGATCACAGGTGGCAGCCGCTTGGCAAAGAGATAAAAGAAGACCCATTGGTCCGGGATATCTTAAACGATTATGATTCAAAAGTTGCCCGGCTTTTAAGGGAAGCTGAAAGACCTTTGGCCGGGGCTACATATTCCGGGGTAAAGAAATGCGCCGAGTGCCACCAGCCCTTTGAAGAGAGTTGGAAGGATACGCGCCATGCAGGGGCCTTTCAGACACTCGAAAAGGCGGGCAAGTCATCCGACCCGGAATGCATTAAATGTCATTCTGTCGGGTTTGGGGAAAAAGGCGGTTTTTACAGTATTGAGACAACACCTGACCTGGCAAATGTCCAATGCGAAGAATGCCATGGACTGGACAGGGGACACCTTGATGACTTTTCGAAACCAATGAGACCGGTTACTGAGAAAGTCTGTTTAAAGTGCCATACAGAGGAACATAGCCCGGATTTCGATTATCCGGTTTATTTAGAGAAAATAAAACATTGAAATTATCCCCACAGATTTCTAACAAAATCTGGGACCCCCGTAGTTTTCTACGAAAACTAGGACACGGGGGCTTCGCGTGGGGACATGGCAATGAGGGGAAAAAGAATTCTTCACATTAAACATTGCCAAGGGAGGAACAAAATGCTTTTAAAAAAATTACTTGTCATATTTGCTTTGCTGGTCATGACCTCTGTTTACGCTCATGCTGAAACCAACGTGGTAATCAAAGGAGAATATACCAGGGTACCAGGTGTTCAGTTCAATTTTGACGAAAAACAGGTCGAGATAATAGAATTCTTCAGCTTCTACTGCGGCCACTGCTTTGAGTTCGAAGCATACATACCAGTTATCAAAGGAAACTTCCCGAAAAAAACAAACTGGAAATATATCCCCATCTACTGGGGCGAAGGGTCACCGAAACCGGGAGAGGCGTATCTCATTGCTAAAGATGCCGGGAAAGGCGAAGAAATGAAAAAGGCCATCTTCAAGGCTTTGTTCATAGAAGAGAAAGACATAGGTAAGGTCGAGGTACTCGAAGAACTGGGTCTGAAACTAGGACTTGGTTTTGATTTCAGCCATAAACTTCGAACAGGGGAAAAGGCCGGCGAGGTCGGGAAGGCCATACTAATGACAAAGAAATACGGAATAGACGAGACCCCTACCTTGATCATAGCCGGGAATCTCAAGACCACCCCGTCGATGCTCGAACACAACATAGGCAATCTCCGGGACAATACGATCACGATACTGAAGAGTCTATTGAATAAATAATATATGAAAATTCTCGCACTCGAAACAGCAACCATAGCCGGCAGCGTCGCGATCGTCGATGACAATAAGGGCCTGATCGGTGAGGTCAGGGTCGACGTAAAGGTCGCGCATTCCGAGCGGCTCATGCCATCCGTTGAATGGCTGCTGAACGCGTCAGATCTCTCGATAAACGATATAGACGCGTTCGGCGTATCTATCGGCCCCGGATCGTTCACCGGCCTGCGGATAGGTCTCAGCACCGCTAAAGGGCTCGCTTTCTCTACCGGCAAGCCGCTTGTCCCTGTAAAGACACTCGATGCATTTGCAAGGACCCTCGTATATTGTTCATACACAATATGCCCCATGCTTGATGCAAGGAAGAACGAAGTGTACGCGGGCCTGTATAGATGGGAGGATGATCTCTGCAAAAAGATCGTGCCAGAAACCGCAATAAGCCCGGATGAGCTACTGAACAAGATTAAAGGCAGCGGGACGATCCTATTCACAGGCGACGGGACAATTAAGTACCGTGAACTCATCAAAAAGATCATCGGGAAAGATGCAGTATTCGCTCCGTCATACAGGATGTCCCCTGCAGCATCAAGTGTAGCTGAAATAGCCTTTGAAATAATAGAACAGAATGAACTCCCGGACCCTGTAAGCATTATCCCTTTCTATATAAGAAAGTCCGAGGCTGAGGTCCTTTGGAAGGGGTAACTGTCAGGGATATCTCCTCCGACGACCTCCCCCAGGTCAAGGCCATAGAAGACCGGATCTTCACCACCCCATGGAGTCTAAAGTCATTTAAGTACGAGATCAAGAATAAGGACGCTGTCCTGAAGGTCGCTGAAAAAAACTCCCTGATAATAGGCTTTATATGCATCAGATCATTCCTCGACGCAACTCATATAATGGACATTGCTGTTATACAGGAACACTGCAAACAAGGCGTCGGCGGAATGCTGCTCCTTGAAGCCCTGCGGGAAATAAGAAAGGCAAAACCGGAAACAGAACATATAACCCTTGAGGTGAGGGAATCGAACATTGCAGCGATAAAACTCTACGAAAAGTTCAATTTCAGGGAAACAGGCAGTAGAAAGGACTATTACAGCGATCCGAAAGAGGACGGCATTATAATGGGACTGGATCTTGATACGGAAATCCCGGCCTGACCCCCCGCTTTATAAAGCTGAGTTGAATAGTGAAATTTTAATTTCATCTATTCCTACGAAACTTATGCCCATGGTATGAATAAACAAATCTTATATCCGCGTAACAATAATATATTGGACAATCCATCCGCTTAGTGTTAAAAAACTACAAAACTGGCAGATCCCTGGTTTACTAATAAAAGGAAGGATAGCCAAAATGTCTGAGCAAGAGACAGGTACGGTCAAATGGTTCAATATCAATAAGGGATACGGCTTTATCAAGAGAGATCTGGGCGGAGACATATTTGTGCATTACAGCTCTGTTATATGTGAAGAGAGCGAATGCCACCTTGAAGAAGGCAATAAGGGTATCTTTCATCATAGTAGAAGGCCCGAAGGGCCCACAGGCACAGGAAGTTGTTGTTGAGAGCGGACCCTAATCCTTGCCTATCAGTACAGAGCATGTAGAGTGATTGAGTACATATCTCGATACACTACCGAGCATCCCCTTGATCCCTGACATCCCGCTGCTGCCGACCGCTATCATATCCGCGTTCATTTCCTCAGCGACCTTTAATATCTCTTCGGAAGCGTCACCCTGTCTTGGTATTTTATCTACTTTTCCGAATTTTCCGCCAAGTGAAACAATTGTATTATCGATAGTCTTTTCAGCTTCTCCAAACTCCTTTTCTCTTTGCGCAGCCACGATATTCTTGATCCGGTCGTTTATTTCGACCGCAAACCTCTCGGGTATGTCGGTAAGGGTAGAAGATATTACACTCAAGAGCGTTATTTCCGTACCCTCCGGGAAAGGGAACGAAGCGAGTGTATTAGCCATTGCAATGGAATGATCGGAACCGTCCGTGGGAAAGAGAACCTTCAACCCGCCTGACCTCTCCCACTGGGGAGGCTTGACCACGAGCACCGGTTTATGCGACTTGACCACCACCGCCTTTGTTACACTCCCGACGATATATGATTCAAGACCCCTCAGACCTCTGGCCCCCATAACTATAAGGTCTGCGCCTGAATCCACGGATGAATCGATTATTGCCTTATCAGCGATCCCTTCGGTAAATATACCACTGATCTTTGCGCCGGTTGCCTCCAGAATGCCTGTCGCTGAATCAAGGATCTTTGGGACGACCTTGTCCTTGATCTCCGCAAAGCTCTCATATAGAGATTCCCACTCACTTATGGCAGGTGTCCAGTTTATGACATGTAGGACATTGATCTCGTCATCCGCTGAAAATTTCAACCCGGTTAAAAACTTTGCCGCCCCTTCTGAAGATTCCGACCCATCCGTTGTCATCAATATTTTCATTTCATCCCCTTAAAGTTAATGTTAACAGGTTGGAAATATACGGGAAACGTAACCCCGTATATAACATAATGTTATCACGTTACTCGTCATATTTGTACTTTATTTTTTGAGAGCTTTTGATTATAATCGCAAAGGAGGTATGTTATGCAATTATTTCTATTTATCGCCGTAGTCATCATGATAGTCTTTGGATCAATTCACTTTCAGAACCAGGATTTGACCGTAACTATTAAGTTCATCACATGGACCTTTGAGCAAAAATCAATAGCATTAATACTCGCAGTCCCCTTTGCAATAGGCATGCTTGCCGGCACATTTATTTTTGTCCCGCCATGGCTAAAAAAGGCAAGCCTCGCAAGGCATCAGAAAAAACGGATCCATACGCTAGAGTCAGAGCTCGCCGAACTGGCACCAACAGCCGCGGAAGAAGTGGAAGTTGAAGCAGCAAATGAAGAGGCCAGGGAAGAGATCAGTTAAACACAGTCTTCCTGTTCATAGAAGGTCCCTGTATCTCGCTCCCACTTGAAGCATTTTATATCATTTAGCTTTCCGCCAATGATCGATACAACTACATGGAATGCGTCCGGGAACTCTGGCTCGCCGAATACGGTCTGCGCGGCATAGTCCTCCTCGGAAAAATAGGCCTCATGGTCAGCGTGGGAATGATATAAAGCGATGATCTTATCGCCATTCTCATTCGCATTGGATATGATCCAGTCAAAATCACCCCTCTCGATAAAATAGGCTGTCCGCGCGTCCCTCGGATATCTGGCAGGGTCTTCCGCATGGAGACTGTTCTGGATGTTCTCACAGAGGTGGACCTTCTGTTCATCCACACTTCCGGTAATAACACCGCAGCACTCAAAGGGGTATTCTTCCAGAGCATGTGCGTATAATTTCTCGACTGTTTCTCTTGCAAGTATCATCTCTTGAAAAAAGATTCCCGGATAACTCAAAATAAAATATTAATAATATTTTATTTAACTTATCTACTTTCTATTTTATTTTCTGGACTACGATAGGTTTTATATTGAATTTTCCCTCTATAACTTTAGATATATTAACACCTTGTCTTTTATTCATTATCTCTGGAATCCTTATTTTATGAAAATTATTTTCTACAGTGATATATGCTTCAGGATAATATCGTTTTATTTTTACTAGCATTTCCTGTGCATAGTCAGGATGTTTCCATGCACCCACCTGGATATAATATTCAACATTACGGGTTTGAGCATCAATAACAATGGGTATAGAGTGTTTATTATAAATATTTTCATGAGATGCTGATTTTGTGGAAACTGGAATTGGACTTTTAAAGATCATATTGTAATTTTCAAATATTACAAACAGAGTAATTACTATAGCTATTGCGATTGGTATATATAACCATATCTTCTTTCTTTGGTCTTTTTTTATATGAGAAGTATCATCATAAGTTGCTTGACCACTGTCCATTTGCAACCCGGTATCATTAACTTCTTCCATATCCAATTCAAATATCTCATCATGTGCTGCCTCAACTTCCTCAACTCGTCTTGTTGTTTCCGGCTCATCAACAAAAAACTCATGATTGGTTGCTTCGGTCTCTTCAACATGAATATCTTTATCGCCTTTGTCAGAAAGAAACGAATCAACAGGTATATTACCAGCAAAAGACAGAATTTCTAACATCTTGCTTTTAGCAGCTTTATCTACCTCTTTAAATTTTACTCCCATAAAGCAGTCAAACTTATTATCTTTCTGTTTCCATACTATTATACCCGTATCAAAAACATACGAACTATCCTGAGGATGTTTAAATTTAAATTCAACATTCTCTCCAACTTCAAGGTTCATGCTTTGGGATTCAAAACTAAATCCTTCGAAAGAAAAATCTCTTGTTATGCCTAAATAATAATTGGCTGGGGTTTTTAATGATTTAATTTCTACTACAACAAAAACTTCGAATCTTTTATGTCTTCTTTTATCATGAATCATTTTATTTAAAAGTTGTACAAATTCTTAAGTTATTAAAATAATATAAACCATTATATAAAAACCAGACTAAAATAGCTCTTTAAAAACATTAGTTTTTTATACTTGAAATACTACATCCAGAGGGAAGATTCAAAAACAACAATATTAGAGAATTATTAAGACATTGTACTCCTCTAACATTTAACATTGTTAGGAATAATATAAGAATGAAAGATTGGACATCAGAAGACATAGGGAATGAGAAATGGCAAAAATGATTTGTAAACGTGGCAGTAATTACTGATACATTATGGTTGAAAATAAATGGTGGAGCTGATCGGGATCGAACCGACGACCTCTTGAATGCCATTCAAGCGCTCTCCCAACTGAGCTACAGCCCCGAATATTATGATAAATGTCAAATTTCAGATTATCCCCCTGCTGATTTGAATTTCAAATCAAAGACGCGGGGGCTACGCAACTCTAAAAAGAACGATAATCATTATAGCATAGAAAAAGTCGTAATTTAAATGGCTTGTCATTACTATTGAAAATCAAATTTCAACGATTATCCTGATGACAGTCCCAAAAGGCGCAACCCTAAAGTGCACAGGCCATAAGAGGCGCCCCTACATTTATTTTCTCGCTTATCCACTTTTCATTATAGAGCCTCTGCAGCTGTCAGGACAATGTCTTGATCTCAGGAATATTACGCTGCTGAACGTATATGAGCGGGGAAACATTGAACCTGTCTGCCAGCTCTTTGGCTATAGAGACGGCTTCTTCACGGGATGCTATGTTCGGAACCATAATTATATAATAATTATTTTCAAAAATCATGATTGAATCCGGGTAGAAATTCATGACTTTTTTCTTAATAGACATGGCATATACCTTTGTCTTCCAGGCAGCAACATGCACAATAAAGCGTTCGCCCGCAACAGTCTCCCCGGTTTCCAGCCCTTTGTTCAAACTTTCAGAGGGAATGTCTTCATCAGAGATGATATCGACTTCCTGATTGAAACCCTGGTCGGGATCTATCTTCTCTGTATCAGCGACAAGATCGACTTCCTGATTGAAACCCTGGTCGGGATCTATCTTCTCTGTATCAGCGACAAGATCGACTTCCTGATTGAAACCCGGCTCGGGATCTATCTTCTCTGTACTACTGTTATTAATGAGGTAGCCGACCAATACAGCTAAGGCTGAGACAATAAGAACCGTGATAAGTACCGGTGATAGCTTCCCCTGTCTGTTTTTTACTTTTGGGGCAGAACTATATTTTTCAGTCCTTACTTCAGGAGGAACAGCCTCTACGATATCCTCCTCTTCCGTACTACCTGTTTCTTCAGCATTGTTTTTCCTGACAGCCGATACAATTGACTCCGTTATTATGTCGGAATACCTCTCGTTTTGAACATCCCTGTCTTCTGCAGGAGGTGATTGAGCCGGAGAAGGTAATTGAGCCGGTTTTAACTCTTTTCGGATGGCGCTGTCCGTAAGATGAGAGTGGAATGGTGACATTATTTCAGCCAGGATGTTTTGCTTTTCAGTCGGGACACTGTGCAGTTTTACTCCGGCAATAAGACCGTATTTCTGTTGTCTTGTCCATATCACGCCTCCCAAACATTTAATGATCTCATCCCTGTCCGGGTGTTTCAGTTTAAACTCCAGCATAGCACCTGACCTGCAGTTAAGAGTTTCCGATTCAAAACTGAACCCATCGTCAGAGTAATTGCGAGTTATACCGGCATAATACTCATCAGCAGTTCCGGCTTTCCGGAATTCGATGACAACCATGCTCTCTTTTCTTTCTGAGAGTCTCTTCTCTTCCGTCAATTTTATTGTTCTCCTTTTAATAATTCCGGAAAATCTCTCAATAATCCGGTACGTTTCAATGTGCTGTTCAACAATAAATTTATATCAGCATTATTTAATAAAATCTATAGTATATTCAAGGCTGCTCCAAATATAAATTTTACCACAATGGCCTTTTAAAACGGCGGATCATTCATTCGCGGGTGATCTGTAAATATCTCCGAACTCAACCACTTTATTAAAAACCATACCATTCCCTAAGACATTTCGATATATTTTTCAATCCAAAATGTCTACCCCTGCCATTATCAAATGAGAAGCAAAGGTATGCCGGAGAGAGTAAGTGATCATTTAAATCCTATCCATGTTCGAGCTCATTATCCATCCGACCTTGCCGTCAAATCTTTCTACCTTACTCCAGTCTTCCTTCGATTCAAGGATATAAACCTTCATTCCCGCATACATACTAAAATATGTGGTGGCATTATCGAGAGGCTCAAACTTCGCATCCACACTCTCTGATATGATCACAGCTTCCTTGCCGAGCATTGAAACCCTGCTGTAAAGAGAAAATGCCCCTGCCATAAAGATAATGAGCAGAACGGGCAGGACAAATCGGCGATACCTCTTCAGCGGGGTGATGAACAACCCGGAGAGCAAAAAGAAAACAGTAAATGTAAATATAACTGAAAGGAATACAGTCAATCCGTTGATCGTTAGAAAATTAAAGCTATTAAATATACTTTTAAACCACGGAGTTGAAGCCTTTGATACATCTGCTTTTATGAATGAGCGCGTAAAGGAATAGTTTGATACGAGATCGCTGTCTCCAGGGATCAGCTTTTTTGCCCTTTCATAATTCAGTATTGTCCTGCCTATGTCGCCTTTTTTGAAATAACAGTTCCCGATGTTGTAGTAAATATTGCCGCTTTCAAAACTCTGTTCAATAAGTTTTGAATATTCCCTGATCGCTTCGTCATATTTTCCCGCTTCATACAGAGTATTGCCTTTGTAAAAGATATAGTCCGGATCACTGTTCTTTTTCATCTGTGCGAAACCAGCATCAGGCAATAAAAGAAGAACAAGCATTGAAAATGATATTATGCAGAGAACAAACCTGGGCCCATTCTTCATGATTTATGCCTTTCCATGTAATCAATGACTTCCGGCAGGGCCTTTAGTGTCTTTTCCATATCAGCCTTCACAAGACCTGAAGACGTATACCGCGCGAGGTCGCACTCATTAAATATACTCTTCAATTTAAACCTGATCCCTTCATCTATGGCCTTGTCTTTAAGCCCGGTATCAACAATGTCAGAGGTTATTCCCCCTGCCGGTATATGGTATCTGTCTCCTATATACTCCTGAAGTGTTTTATACACAGCACCATAAAACTCCTGGGGTTTATCATCCTTCAGATAACTCTGCGCATTACGCATGCCTTTCTTTGCCTTACGCGGAGCTGAGAGCCGTCGCGCATACACAATGTCGGTCCTGAGTCTTTCTCTTTTCCTCTGGATCATCATTGCGGATAAAAATAAAATGACCGGTACGAACTGGACCATAAGAAATACAGGATCCCTATAAAGATATCCGCCCTTTTTTTTCAATCTTCCGGGTGATTCTTTTATATAAATAATGTCTATGCCCAGTTTTTCCTTTGCAAGGACCTTCTCAACTGTCTGAGGCGCCTCGACCACGGTTACTTTCTCTTCTTTTTCGCGTTTTTTTACTATAATCGGTATATGGCTTTTTGACAATGTCTGGTATTTTTCTTTTCCCGGATCAAAAAAGCTGAAAACAACATCCGGGATTTCCGTGATTGAGTCAGAAAGTGGAATGAGTATCTGCTCAAATACTTTTTTGTTCCCCTGTTGTGTAATCTGCGGCTCATACACCTTAAACCCTTCCGGATTTTTCAATTTGGGGCTGGTTACGGTATTGAAATTTCCGCTCCCGCTTATAACCATCCTGACAGTAACAGGGTCTCCCTGCTTTACATATGCGGGCGATACCTCAACGCTGCTGAGTTTAAAGTCCCCGACTGCTCCGGAAAACCCTTCCGGTTTTCCGTCTTCAGGAAAAGGAAGAATCTTCAGGGACAATGGATCTGACTTTAACTCTATGGGAGATGTCTCATAGCCTCCGAAAAAACCATCAAATGCGTCATGTCCGAAAAAATCTCCAAAAGAAGAAGAGCCTCTCCGTCCCTGTTTTTTTATTAAAAGGTTTGCCTTAAGCTCAGCAGATCCGATGCTGAATTCGCCCGGCCTTGTGCCGAACAAATTAGTATTGAATTCAATGACTTCATAAATGCTCCCGCCTCTATGTTCCTGATACTGTTTTGGTTTTTCAAATTCCTCTGCTAAAAAGCCCTTGTGTTCAAACTCGGGATACTGTATATCACGCACAGAAAAACTGGTCACATATAGTTTAATGGTCAGAGGAACGACTTCATTCATATACGCCCTGTTTTTTCCTGCCTTCATTTCAAGAAAAACCCTGTCTCCAAGTTCTGCGCCTTCGACCTGCGGCTCTCCTGAAGGTTTCATCGAGCTCACAGGTTTATCTACCACCTCTATATTCAGGTCATTGGATTTATATGTGTCCCCGTTATAATCAAAAGAAAACGGTCCTATTCTGAATTTCCCTGTCTTTAATGGAATGAGAGAATACATGTGGGTTATTGATGAAGACATGCTTCCGTTAACTATGGACATCCGGGTTGATGGCCCGAGATACCGTATCTGAAAACCGGATATTCCGGAAAGTTCGGGCTTCGGCATGTCCCTTGTGCCCTGAAACGCTATATTGAGCTGAGTACTCTGGCCAAGGGCAATTACATTTCTCTCAAGCGAAGCCTCAAAACGTATTTCTTTTGCAACAGCTATGCCAGGATGAATAGTTAATAATATTCCTGCAATAATGAACAACGCGGTTAATTCATAAATCCTGAATATATATATCCACCCGTTATTTTTTTTCATCCTGCTACCAATCCTTCAGGACATTTTCATACTGGCCGTGTCCGCCCTGCTTCATATGAGCGGCCTCTTCATTGCCATATGCCTTTAAAAGCATCCTTGCCTCTTCCGGAGACATCTCTCCTGTCTTCTCATCAGGAGATTTCTCTACAGCCTGACCTTTGCTCTTTTTCGCATCCTTTTTATGTTCAGCCCCTTTTTTATCCTGTTGTTTTATTCCGGATTGTTTCGCTTTATCTCCCTTCTGCTGTTTTGAGTCTGATCCAGGCTTTGACTGCTGGTCCTGGCCCTGTTTATCTTTGTCCTGTTTCTGTTTATCTTTGCTCTGTTTCTCTTTCTCTTTGTCCTTCTTTTCCTTTTCAGGCTGGTTCTTCAGTCTATCCAGAAGTACTTTTAACTTCTTTTCCACCAGCTCATGATTATATTTGGCTTCCGTGTCATCCTGGTTCAGCTCGATCGCTCTTTTATAATAGTCAAGGGCTTCCCGGTAAAGGCTTGCGGCGCCTGACGGGTCCGTATTTATCTTCAGATTCGCGAGACTGTACTTGCTGTTTGCTATATTGTAATTTGCCCGCGCTTCCAACTCTTTATCTTCAGTAACAAGCGCCCTTGTAAATGCATCTACTGCATTTTGAAAATCTCCTTTTTTATACATTGCCGCGCCGATATTAAAATTAATTATATCTGAGTCAGGCAGTTCAGTTTTTGCTGAACTGTATTTCCCCAGAGCGTCATCGTATTTTTTCTGTTTATAAAGATGATTGCCTTCCTTCACCTCTTTTGCGGCAGACGAAGCCAGCACTGCCGAAGACAGGAATAACAGGGAAAAACTGATTACAATAATTGAATATATTTTGTTCATAATTCTTAAATTCTACCTCCGCAAGGGCGTATTGCCATATGCCCCTACAACCTCTTCCTATCACTAATAAAAAGTTCCAGAACCAGGAGAAAAAGTGCGATCGCAAGGGGGATCTGGAATCTCTCTTCGTATCTTTTAATTATTTTATCTTCCATCTCCCTTTTCTCCATCTTTGACAACTTCTCTTTATAGATCAGATCCAGACCGAATTCAGTGTTCGTAGCACGCACATAACTGCCACCGGTTGTCAAGGCTATCTTCTGCAATGTAGTTTCATCAAGCCGGGTCTTGACCACATTGCCCCGTCTGTCCTTCAAAAATATCTTATTGCCGGATTCATCAGTCACAGGGAT
>BDTS01000037.1 GCA_002897915.1 bacterium BMS3Bbin09
CAAAAATATCTCCGACTTTGTATATAGAGCAAGTTTTTTTTGAAAACCTCAAAGTGAGGATTTAGCAAAATAATGTTTAATGAGTGAAATCTTGCATCGAATATTGAATGTTATTGAAAAAATGTTGCCCCTGTTTTATGCAGGAAATTATCAGGAAACAACTCTATTATTGACAAAGTTAACTGAGGGTGCTAACGATAAGATATACCTTAAAAAGCAGGAGGGAATAACAATGACTATGGATTTTGAAACAGAATCTTCCCTTTCCGAGGTTCTTTGTGCTGTCTGCATATGGAACGAAAGTGGCGACTGTGACGGCGATCCTTCGTGCGAGACATATAAGCACATGGAAGACAAAATGTAGAGATGGGGGACTGATTCCGTGATTTTACGTTATAACACTCCTTAATCAGGGTTTTTCAACACCTTTAAAAGAGAATGTAAAGGGTGTAATTGTTTCCCGAAGAGAGGCAACACAATAATTTTACATAAATATGGTAAATTCAATAGCAGATTATTAAATAAAGAAAGGATATGAAGTAATCGTGCCGGATCGCGAAACAGGAACCGTCAAGTGGTTTGATGCCAATAGAAGCTATGGGTACATAACGCGAGATCAGGGAGGAGATATTTGGGTTAGCTATAATTCCTTTCGTGACAAAGACGATTGTTTTTGGTAATAGGCAGCAGGGTGGAATATATTGCCGTTAATACTGATGTGGGCACCCGTGCAGAGGATTTAATTGTTATAGAATGATGAGATTTTTATAAATATTGAATACATGACTCGCGGTCGGAGGAGTAAAAGTGGATAAACACATAGAAGGGACCTGGGAAGAGTTTGAGGCATGGATCAGAGATGCAATCGGGTCTGATTTTCGCTGGCGTATACGTCCCCGGGATTCTGTTTCGAACAGGCAAATGATCGCTGATCTCATCATGGACAACATCAAAAGAAACAACGGAAAATTCCCGGAAGGGGATACCTTCATACAGAAAATTTAAAAAGTAGTGGCAAACGTCGTGTAACGGGATATTGACTTGAGGACAATAGAGAAAAGTCTGTAACATCTAACCACCTGTAAAAATAGAAGATTGCAGTCTTAAATCTACACCGCCTTGATATTTCGGGACTCAGAATGACAATTTCACTGAATGGCTCCTGTCTCTTGCAATGGTTAGTAGTTGCATTCCCTATCCGGAATTAATGTTGTAATCCTGCATTTTTTTCCTTAATGTGACCCTGGAGATACCGAGCAGTTCGGATGCATGGAGCTGGTTCCCTTTTGTTGTCCTGAGTGCCTTTTCGATTAACTTCTTTTCAACTCTTGCAATTATGGAATGATGGATGTCCGCGGTATTTCCTGTTATGACCGCTGTATCGAACATTCCGTCTATGACCTGATAAAGAGAATCTTCTCCTGATGGTCCGCTCTCCCCGGGCAGTTTCAGGGACTCTTTTCCTGATGGTCCATTGTTCGGGGACGGTTCAGCCGGCCCGTTGTTTAAAGCAAAGCCGGTAACATCCAGAATATCACCTACGGCGATCACACAGGCTCTTCTTATTGCATTTTCAAGCTCTCTGACATTGCCCGGCCAGTCATATGACTTAAGCAGCTGCATTGAGTCCTGTGAGAAGCCCTTGATCTTTTTGTCAGTTTCTCTATTTGCCCTTGCAAGGAAATATTCCGACAGGATCGGTATATCATCTTTCCTTTTTCTAAGCGGGAGGATGTTTATTGAAAAAACATTCAGCCTGTGAAACAGGTCCTCTCTGAACCTGCCCTGTTTTACCTCATCAAGCAGATTCTTGTTGCTTGCGGCAATTACCCGAACATCGGCCCAGATCGTCTCACTGCTTCCAACACGCTCAAAACTGCCGTCTTGCAGCACCCTGAGAAGTTTTGCCTGGGTTGCCAGGCTCATGTCTCCGATCTCATCAAGAAAGATCGTTCCTTTGTCGCACTGTTCGAACCTCCCCAGTCTTCTCTTGCCGGCACCGGTAAACGCCCCCTTTTCGCAGCCGAACAATTCGCTTTCAACCACACCATCCGGAAGTGCGGCACAATTAACAGCAATAAAGGTATTGCCCTTCCGGTTGCTGTGGTTGTAGATGGCCCTTGCGACTATTTCTTTTCCAACTCCGCTTTCTCCTGATATAAGGACAGGCACCTCTGAACCGGCGGCCTGCCCGACCATTTTACATACATTAAGAATGGCCTGGCTGCTGCCGACTATTACCTCAGCCCCAGCAGGTATTTCATCTATCTCGTTGCAGAGGAACGCCTCGTGTTGAAGTCTTGACGATGTAAGGGCTTTCTTAATGATCTCTTGTAACTGCTTGCCGTCAAGAGGCTTTGTGAGGTAATCGAACGCCCCTTCTTTCATGGCTTCAATGGCAGTATCGGAATCACTAAAGGCGGTCATCATGATGACAGGAATGTTGGTTGAGATCTTCTTTATCTTTGTAAGAGCCTCTATCCCTCCCATGCCTGGCATATTGATATCGAGAAAAACAATATCCACATCAATAAAACTTGTATCGAGAATATTTAATGCCGCCAAGCCGTCCTCGGCAGTCAGAACTCTGTAATCATCTTCAAACATGACTTCAAACGAATATCTTACAGTTTTTTCATCGTCTACGATCAGGATGGATGGTTTCATAAGGGCAGCTCCACTGTTATCGTTGTGCCGATCCTGGGTGTTGATTTAAATGTAATATTACCGGAGTGGTCATTAATTATGGCATAAGTCAATGCGAGTCCCATGCCTGTACCCTCTTCTTTTGTCGTAAAGAAAGGATCAAAGATCTTTTTTAAATTCTTTTCCGGAATTCCTATTCCGGTGTCTTTAATGATAGCCGACAAATTACCATTCCGGGCCATTGTTTCTATACTAAGCTTCCCGCCTTCGTCGTCCATTGCCTGTATGGCGTTCAGGACAATATTAATGAAAACCTGTTTGAGTGCGTCATTATTTCCTTTAATCATCGGCAGGGCAGATGAAAGATTCTCATTAATATCTATCCCGGATTGTTCCATCTTTGGTCTGGTTATAGTTATCACTTCTTCAAGGATATTATTGATATTCACATCTTTCTTTTCAGTCTTTCCGGGTCTTGTGAACGCCAGGAATTCATTTATTATACGGTCGATCCTGTCTATCTCTCCATAAATAATTCCGAGGTTTTTGCCGGACATGGCCTGTTGTTTGTTTTCCAGGGCCTGAATAAGCATTTTTATAGATGTAAGCGGGTTTCTTATCTCATGTGCGACTCCTGCGGAGAATTCTCCAATTGCGTATAGCTTCTCTGTCCTGACAAGGTTTTCCTGGGCGGTATTCATATTATCAATAAGCTCTTTAAGCTGCCCGGACATCCTGTTAAAAGAGAGGGCCAATTCTTTTATCTCACCCTGGCCAACAACGGGAATTTCTACACCCACTTCTCCGCTTCCAAGTCTCTGAACCCCTTTATTGAGGATAAGGATAGGTCTAAATACCCTTCTTGCCATCCAGAGTCCCAATAATATACCGATTATAATTACGGATGCTGCGAGAAGATATATCTTTTGTTTTTCATTTTCAACTGTCCTGTTAAGGAATTCTTTTGTTATGCATACCCTGAGAAATCCAATAGTTCCAGCAGGGTCTTCATAAATAGGCAAGCTTATATGATAGAGAGGCAAGATGTTGTCTTCATGAATTTTTATAGTAAGTGTTGAATCTTTAAAATCAAAAGGGGGAGGTATCATTTTTTGAAATTTATCGTTTTTGTATGATTTAGCCACTAATTTCCTATTATTATCATAAACCTCGGAGTAAACAATAAGACTTTCCTTGCTTTTCATGGAGCCCTGCAGTAGATCGAGTATCCGATCACTTTTCCCGCTACGGAGCGGTTCCAATATATTTTGTGCCATTAATTCAGCAATGTACTTGCCTTTGCTCTGAAGATCTGTTTCAAGGGTGCGTTTCTCTTCAATAAGTATTAACCAACTGGCGGTCATTGTCGCAGTTGCAACCAGAACAGCTATGGAGACAGAGATTCGGAAAGCTATGCTTTTAAAAATCTTATTTAAGCCCATATTAATAGATAACCTGTCTCAATATATTGTATTAAAGAAACTGAAGATTCAATTGCATTAAATAAACAATGATAAAAACACGAGAATCAATCTCCTGAAGTTTCTTATATTATAGGGGATAAAGCAAAAATATGTTATATTAACAAAATGTTCAACAGCCTGAAATTCAAGATAATAACCGTTGCTGTTATCATTATTTCCCTCATCATGGCAGTTGCCACGTGGCGGAATATCAAGTCGACTGAAGAAAAACTCCTCAACGGCCAGAAAGAAAAGACCGTGCTGCTTTCGGACAGGATATCGCATGGCATAATGGTGCTCATGCTCCAGAACAAGTGGCGCGATTTGCAGGATATGATGGAGAGTCTGGTCAAGGATGCGAAGGAACTGAAGAACATAAAGATATTTCTCCCTGACAACGGGGTGATAGTTGTTTCCTCAAACCCTGGTGAGATAGGGGAAAAGATATATCAGCAGGACATGGATACTTTCAAGGATATAGGCGACAAGAAGGTCTTTTTTGTTAAGAAGAACGGCCAGGAATATGACTCAAAGTTTACCCTTATTAAGAACCTGCCTGTTTGCCACAGGTGCCACGGCACCAAAAAAGAGGTTCTGGGTGTCCTGGATGTGGATATTTCGCTGATTAAAGTCTCCAGGGCGATCGAAGAGTTCAGGAAAGATTATCTTATTGAAGCCATTATAGGCTTCTTCATGATCGCCGGGACGTTTGTGCTCGTTATCGGATTATTGATAGACAGGCCGATAAAGAAGATGATCCGCACTATAAGAAAGATCGAGGACGGTGACCTTTCAGCAAGGATGGAAGAAGACAAGAAAGATGAACTCGGTCAGATGGCCAAGAGCTTTAACAGCATGGTCGAGACCCTCGAATCCGTGAACAGGGAGATAGAGGTCTGTCATTCCGAACAGATGCAAAGGGCGGCCAAGCTCGCTTCGCTTGGAGAGATCATATCCGGGATCGCACATGAGATCAAAAATCCCCTTACAGGGATAAGCTGCGCTGTCCAGGTCTTCCAGTCAGAGATGAATGACGACGATGATTGGTTCAGCAGGGGCTTCGGCTACGACTTCAGTAACAATTTCGGTAGCTATATCTTCCATGTTCTCTTCCGCAAATACAGGCAATGCCAGGAGGACGATCAGAAATATAATTAGAATAGTTGATCTCTTCATGATTATGATTATTATACCACAGGCATAAGTCTCATTGAAGCGGATGCTATGCACCGCTTAATTCGGCTTTATGGAAGATGCTAACAGATTGGAAAAACTATGAGGTGAGCTCCGGGTTTACCTTTATTTCCATTTCCCGTTTGATGCTCTCGACGTATGACTTTATTGTCTTTCTGCTCTTGGATGAGCGGAATATTTCGGCTAACTGCTTCTTATTATTGTCTTCCATTGACTCAAGCATCTTGAGTTCATAAGAAGAAAGCTCAGAGGTTTCTCCTATTAGCCGGCTCATTTTAAAAATAAGCAGATCGCTCTTTAACCTGCTTTCGTAAATCTGCGGGGTTGTCCGGCTTAACTTCAACGCCCTCAAGTATATGTTCTGCTTGAAGACGCCGTCTTTCTGGAAGTATGGGGTGTTTATTATTGTTTGTTGAAGCTCCTTTTTCGTTATTGTTAACCCGGCATTTTGCGCTGCTATCAGGAGAACTGTCCTGTCGATCAGGGAGCCGAGTATCATTTGCTCAAGGTTGAGTTTTTTTATCTCTTCAGGGTCGGAGTACTGGTCTGAGAGCTTCTTGTATTCGTTGTCATATACGCGCCAGAATTCATCCAGGGGGATCCTTATATCATCAACAGTTGCGGCGTATGAAATAGTGGCGTTATCTTTGGGCCCGATCCCCCAGAAGAGGAACGCGATGGTGAGCATCAGGGTGATGGCCCCTAATACGAAGACCGAAAAGAATTTACTGGTACTCAGCATTTTTAGCATTAGATAATATAGCCTAAAGGCAGGTTAAAGGGCAAGAGATGCGATAATCTATGAATGTTTTAATCTATTTAAAAGATGGGTCTTCGTGCAAGTGTGTGGGTGGAAATGAGTGATAAAGACCGTATAACATGTTGTAATGTAAATGAATTTCTAATTAATTTGTCAAA
>BDTS01000038.1 GCA_002897915.1 bacterium BMS3Bbin09
GCTAATCAGACCAACCCTTCTGATACTGTTGCAAGGGTGAAAAAGCTCGGGTCAGGAATGCCCTCGTCCATCAGCGCGCAAATAACTTCCGGGGGCACGGCCATGGGCTTTGTGCAGCAGTCGACCGGAGGTATACTTGAGATCGAGAGTATCACACCCCTTTCCATTACAAGTGGTGTGACTGGCTGGAAAAACAAGAAAATAGAATGATCCATGCTGAAAGATATTTATTAATATTAATGGCGCTCTTTGTTCTAGGCTGCAGCGGGAGCAATGAAGATGTGGGTGCGTCCAAGCAATCAGTGACAACTCCCACTGTCTCTCAGAAAGCAGCGAAGAATAAGGTCACGATCAACCCTGACAACGCGACAGCGCAGTCCGTCATTACACTAAGCGCCGACACCTCACTGCTCGTAAATGCCGCCATTAACTGGTATGTTAACGGAAGTATCGATGAATTTTCGGGAAGACCACGTTTTGCGTCATCCCGGCTCAAAAAAAACGATATCATACAGGCCGTTGTCACCAGGAACAAAAAGGAATACTATTCAAACAAGATCAGGATAATGAACACCCCGCCCATGATAAAAATTGCGAAGATGGTCCCTGCCCTGCCGAAGGTCGGCGCAACCATAAGTGTAGAAGTAGACGCGCATGATGTTGACGGTGACACTATTTACTATAAGTATAAATGGACCCTGAACGGTAAATATATAAGCGACCAGAACTACCTCAGCACTGATTTCAAAAGAGACGACATGATAGTTATCGAGATAACACCTTATGATAGTGATGATACCGGCAGCACTACATTTGTTAAGAATAAAATATTCAACACAACCCCCGTTGTGACCGAAGGCACCCCGAGTTTTGACGGAAAAATTTACACGTACAGTATCAAAGCGACCGATGTTGACGGAGATATTCTTACATATAAGATACTGGAAGGTCCGGAAGGCATGTCAGTAGATTCTTCCGGAGCGGTCACTTGGAAAGTGCGTCCAAAAGACGCGGGCAAACACAAATTCACAATCCTCATAAACGACAATAATGGTGGTGAATTAGTCATGCCGATCACCACCAGGATAGGTTTCAAATAGAAAACTACCCTGTTCTACTCGTAGTAGGTTGCTGAAGAGTTCTCACTCTCCCATACAGTGATCGAATTGACTTTGACTGAATCTTCCAGCCTCTTTTTGAGGGAATCGAATATCCACTTCGCAATATTCTCGGAAGAAGGATTTATCTCAGTGAAGGGGAATACCACGTTCAAGTTCGAATGGTCAAGCAATGACAGGAGATCTTTCGTTATCTTCTTCAAGTCATGAAAATCCATCACTATGCCAATATCATTGAGCTTCTCAGATGAAATGGAAACCTGCACTCTCCAGTTGTGGCCGTGCATATTTTCACATTTCCCCTTATATCCCCTCAGTTGGTGCGCTGCTGCAAATTGTGTCTCTATTGAAAGGTCGTACATTTTTATAAAAGAGGACCGTTAAAAGAACGGCCCCTCACTCCTTATCATCAAATTTAAATATCAACTCACCTTCCCTGGTAAGTCCGTACTCTCTTGCAAGCCCTTCAAAAAGGTCCGGCTCACTGTCGTATGATTCGATACGAGCATTCATGTCTCCGTTCTGCTCTTTGATTATAATATTCTCCGCAAGCATCTTGTCTCGTGCTGACTTAAGCTTTATGTATCTCAGAAAACCGTTATCACCTACGATCATAATAAAGGTCAGATAGATAAGGAGCAGCAGTGAGATAGTAAGATAAACGATCTGCCTCCTCTTTTTGCTGTTCTTTAGCTGATTATTTCTGACGTTGCGCATTTCAATTATCCTGGCATAAATTAACGTATATTATAAAATACATCCTTACCCCTATACACGGCTGCATCGCCAAGCTCTTCCTCGATCCTCAGGAGTTGGTTGTATTTGGCTATCCTGTCGGTCCTTGACATGGAGCCGGTCTTGATCTGTCCTGTATTCATAGCAACTGCCAGATCGGCAATGGTCGTGTCCTCCGTCTCACCGGACCTGTGTGATACAACTGCCGTATACCCTGCTCTCTTGGCCATCTCTATGGCTTCAAGTGTCTCGGTCAATGTACCGATCTGATTAAGCTTGATAAGTATAGAATTACCTATACCCTTCGCGATCCCTTTTGCGAATATCTCCTTATTCGTGACAAATATATCATCTCCAATGATCTGGACCTTTTTGCCGATCTTTTTGGTCATCGCCTCCCAGCCCTTCCAGTCATTCTCGGCAAGTCCGTCCTCAATTGATATGACGGGATATTTTTTTATGATCTTTGCATAAAAATCTATCAGGTAGTCTGCGGTTACAGTCTTGCCTTCAAAAGTGTACTTGCCGTTCTTGAAGAGTTCGGATGCAGCCGTATCAAGAGCAATGAAAACGTTGCCTCCGGGTTTGTAACCGGCTTTTTTGATCGCGTCTATTATTAACTTTATGGCTTCCTCATTTGACTTGAGATTCGGTGCGAATCCGCCTTCATCTCCAACAGATGTATTAAGCCCTTTGGAACTTAATAGTTTCTTGAGGGCATGAAATATCTCGGCACCTGCCCTTAAAGCCTCACTAAAGCTTTTGACGCCTACAGGCATTATCATGAATTCCTGTATGTCCAGATTATTGTCCGCATGCTCACCGCCATTAATGATGTTCATCATCGGCACCGGAAGTTCACACGCGCCGACACCGCCTATATATCTGTAAAGTGGAAGTTCGGCTTCCATTGCAGCCGCTTTTGCGACCGCAAGCGAAACACCCAGGATCGCGTTAGCACCCAGTTTGCCTTTGTTTTTGGAACCGTCCTGCTTGATCATCAGGTTGTCTATATATACCTGCTCATCAGCTTCGATGCCGAGAAGCTGTATTGCGATCTTCTCATTAACGTTCTTTACGGCCTTCCTCACACCTTTTCCACCATAACGTTTATCCTTGTCACGCAGTTCGAGCGCCTCTCTCTGTCCTGTTGAGGCGCCTGAAGGAACAGAAGCCCTTCCGTAAGCACCGCTCTCAAGGATAACATCGACCTCCACTGTAGGATTGCCCCTGCTATCTATAATTTCTCTTGCATGAACATCAATAATATCACTCATTTATTACCTCCATATTAAATTATAGTAGTATTCTGAAAAAGAAGTTTTTTCTCTTTCACTGAAGCCTTGATAAATGACTTGAATACCGGGTGCGGGTCAAGCGGTCTTGATTTGAATTCAGGATGGAACTGGCAGCCAAAGAACCACGGATGGTCTACGATCTCGACTATCTCGACAAGCTGTTTATCAGGGCTCATACCGCTTATCCTCAGACCGCCCTTTTCGAGGGCCTCCGTATACTCATTATTAAACTCATATCTATGCCTGTGCCTTTCGAATATCTCCTTTTTACCGTAAGTCTCAAACGCATGCGTGTCCTTTGTCAGAACACAGGGATATTCACCGAGCCTCATTGTGCCTCCCTTGTCCGATTTGAGATCCCTCCTCTGTACGGTCTGGTTCCTGAAATCATACCACTCTTCAATAAGATAAATGACAGGATAAGCGGTCTCTTTATCAAACTCGGAACTATTCGCGCCCTTCATCCCGCACACGTTTCTTGCAAACTCGATCACAGCGCACTGCATGCCGAGGCATATTCCGAGAAAAGGTATCTTCTTCTTCCTGGCATACGCCACAGCCTCGATCTTCCCTTCGATACCGCGCTCGCCGAACCCTCCGGGAATTAGTATCCCGTCAACATCCGCGAGGTGCCTGTCAGCATCCGTCTTCTCTATCTCTTCAGAATCGACCCACTGGATCTTCACCTTCACTTCATTCGCGATCCCGCCGTGTATAAGTGATTCGATAAGGCTCTTGTATGAATCCTTAAGTCCGACGTACTTGCCGACCATCGCGATAGTCACTGTATCGGAAGGTTCCTTGATCTTTCTCACAACCTCTTTCCATTTCGAGAAGTCAGGGTCCTTTGTTTTAAGTGACAGCTTTTCCACAGCAAGTCTGTCGAGGCCTTCGTTGCTTAGATCAAGGGGCACTTCATATATGGATTCAACATCCATTGCAGCTATAACAGCATCAATGTCCATATTACAGTGAAGGGCGATCTTCTTCTTAAATGAAGTGGAGAGCGGCATCTGTGTACGGCAGATCAGAATATCGGGCTGAATACCAATTGCCCTCAGCTCTCTTACGCTGTGCTGTGTCGGTTTGGATTTAAGCTCACCCGCGGTAGCAATGTACGGGACGAGTGTCAGGTGGACATAGATAACATTATCCCGCCCGACATCGTATCTGAACTGTCTGATCGCATCCAGGAAAGGCAGGCTCTCAATATCACCGATCGTACCTCCGATCTCAACTATCACCACATCATAATCGCCGGCAACAGCTTTAATCGCACTCTTTATCTCATCCGTTATGTGCGGAATGACCTGGACGGTCTCTCCAAGGTAGTCACCCCGTCTTTCCTTAAGTAGCACATTATAGTAGATCCTGCCTGTTGTAAAGTTATTCTTCTTTGAAGCGCGTGAAGAGGTGAACCTCTCGTAATGCCCCAGATCAAGGTCGGTCTCGGCTCCGTCATCCGTTACAAAGACTTCGCCGTGCTGTAACGGGCTGAGTGTACCGGGATCTACATTAATATAGGGGTCCAGCTTCTGTATCGTTACCGTAAGCCCTCGCGCTTCAAGGAGCGCCCCCATTGCTGATGCTACAATACCCTTACCAAGTGCTGATACAACTCCGCCTGTTACAAAGATATACTTAGTCATGATTATTCCCTTTGTGATCTAACATTAACTATTGAACACTCTTTCCGCTTTTCTCAGATCTTCCTCAGTATCAATACCAAACGTATCAAATTCCGTTTCCTTCACTTTGATCCTCATCCCAGCCGCAAGTGCTCTTAATTGCTCAAGTTTCTCGATGTTCTCGAGTCTGCCCCGGGGCATTGAGGAGAACTTCAGGAGATCATCTTTCCTGTACCCGTATATGCCGATATGCTTGAAGATCACAATATCAGCAGTATTAAACGCAGCATTCCCCAGGTCCTTCCAGTCATCCCTGTAATAAGGAATGGGAGATCTCGAAAAATAGAGTGCAAATCCATCGTCATCGACAACAACCTTTACAACATTGGGAGATTTAATTTCATCATCGTCGGTTATCGTAGTTGCCAGTGTACTTATAGATGCATTTATATCATTGTGCAGCATATCGACTACATCATCGATCATTTCAGGCCGTATAAACGGCTCATCGCCCTGCACATTTACAACAACCCCGCACTCTATGCCGGCAGCAACCTCCGCTATCCTGTCAGTACCGCTTTCATGGTTCCCTGAGGTCATTACGACACTGCCGCCAAATGCGGTAACTGCGTCGAATATCCTCTGATCATCCGTTGCCACAAGCACAGAATTTACAAGCTTCGCATCCGATGCATGTTCATATACATGCTGTATTAAAATCTTTCCATTTAATGTAGAGAGGGGTTTTCCGGGGAAGCGTGTAGAGTCGAATCTGGCTGGAATTATGGCAACTGCGTTATGCACGTATTACTTTACAATATTTGTCTCCTAAGTTCAAGAGCAATTGAATGTTAAGACCTATTAATTGTAAAATTCATTCTCAATTATTTTTTTTGAAGGGAAACAATGAAAAAAACAAAGGCAGTTGCGCTATATTCAGGCGGTCTGGACAGCACTCTGGCGATACTCGCTATGCAAATACAGGGGGTTGAGGTCACGGCCATAACCTTTATGAACCATTTCGGCTGTGATATCAGCGACAAGTCCTCCTGCTCCAAGGACCCCTTCGCTGCATCAATAAAGTTCGGTTTCAAGGTAAAGCTCTCGCATCTCTCGGACAAGTTCCTCGAAATAGTGAAAAACCCGATATACGGCCATGGAAAGAACATGAACCCCTGTATGGATTGCCGGATTCTCATGCTCAAAGAGGCAAAAGTCTTCATGGAGATGATAAACGCCGATTTTCTGATCACCGGTGAGGTGGTCGGCCAGAGGCCGATGAGCCAGAGAAAGGACTGCTTTCCAGTAATAGACAAGGCCGCAGACGTCAAGGGGCTTATTGTAAGGCCGCTATGCGGAAAAATACTGGCCCCAACCCTTGCAGAGACAGCGGGTCTGATAAATAGGGAACTGATGTACGATTTCAACGGAAGAAACAGAAAACCGCAAATGGCGCTTGCCGAAGAACTCGGGCTTACGGAATATCCCTCTCCTGCCGGCGGATGCCTGCTGACCGACCCTAATTATTCATATAAATTAAAAGACCTGCTCGAACATAACAAAGATCCTGAGTACAAGGACATCAATTTTCTGAAGGTCGGAAGACAGTTCAGGTTCTCCCCTGACTGCAAGATATTTGTCGGCCGTCATATGGAAGAGAATGAGGCCATGAAGGCCCTGGCCGACCCTGATGACTGCATGATGCGGGTTGATGGCTGCGGAAGCCCCACTGTGGTACTTCTCGGAAATGTTACGGACGAAGCAATAGAACTGGCGGCATCTATGTGCGCAAGGTATTCGGATGCCAAAAATGAGCCTGAGGTCAAAGTCAGAATCACAAAAGGTGACGAAACGTATCACCTTACGGTAAAACCCGCTGATGATTCGGTCCTGGATGAATACAGGATAGAGAAGAAGAGATAAGGGCGAGATTGCACGCTTTACAATCTTACCGGCACACCATTTGACCTGAGGTACTCTTTGGTCTCTTTGATGGAGAATTCTCTGTAGTGGAATATCGAAGCTGCGAGCGCGGCATCGGCCTTTCCTTCAACAAGCCCTTCACGAAGATGATCGAGTGTCCCTACCCCGCCTGAAGCTACCACGGGTATTGAGACAGCCTCGGATATCCGGCGCGTAAGCTCAATATCAAAACCGATCTTCGTGCCGTCCCTGTCCATACTCGTAAGTAGTATCTCTCCAGCTCCGAGCTCTTCCATCTTCTTCGCGAACCTTATCGAATCGAGCCTCCGCATCTTCCTGCCGCCATGCGTTGAGAGCGCCCAGACCTTCTGGCCATTTGAAGGTATCTGTAATCTGACATCGCTCATTTCGGGTTCATTCAGCCATGAGAGCCACGGCTCATCCGGTTCGAACTCCATATCAGGTATCACCCTTTTGGAATCAACAGCAACTACTATGCACTGGCTGCCAAACCTCTCGGCCGCCTCTTTAATAAAATATGGTGTCCGTACCGCAGTCGTGTTTATAGATATCTTATCGCATCCAGCGTTCAGGAGGTCCCTGATGTCGTCCAGAGTCTTGATCCCGCCGCCAACTGTGAGAGGCATGAAGACATCGTTTGCGGTCCTTTCAACAACATCGAGGATTGTCTTGCGTTTTTCATGGGAGGCGGTTATATCGAGGAAGACGAGTTCGTCCGCGCCCTGTTCATCATAGAATTTCGCGTTTTCGACCGGGTCGCCCGCGTCAGTGAGGTTCTGGAAATTAACGCCCTTAACAACCCTTCCGTCCTTGACATCCAGGCATGGGATTATACGTTTGGCAAGCATGATTAAGCTTCCCTTGTAAGCTCTATGGCTGATTTAAGATCGAGTGCACCGCTATATAGGGCCTTGCCGGTTATCACTCCCCAGAGGTCCTTGATCTGCATGAGATTCTTAATGTCTTCGAGCTTTGATACCCCGCCCGAAGCGATAACAGGTATCTTGACATTCTTCACCATCTTTGCCATTGCTTCTATATTCGGGCCGGTCATCATACCGTCCCTTGAGATGTCAGTATATATGATCCCTGCCGCGCCGGCGGATTCCATATCCTTCGCGAACTTTATCGCATCGAGTTCGGTCACCTCGACCCAGCCCTTTACAGCGACCTTGCCGTCCTTGGCATCGATCCCCACAAGCACCCTGCATTCAAACTTTTTACAGGCCCTGGCGACCATATCGGGATCTTTGGCAGCGGACGTACCGAGTATCATCCTGTCCACCCCAATGTCAGCGAGCTGCTCGATCCTTTTGATGTCCCTTATCCCGCCTCCGAGCTGTATGGGTATCTGAATTGCCTTACGTATCTCCTTTATCTTCTCAATGTTCTTCTGCTCACCGCTGAATGCTCCGTCGAGATCGACAACGTGGAGAAGCCTCGCACCCATATCGACCCACTTCTTTGCCATTTCAGCAGGGTCGTCAGAATAAACCGTGACTTCGTCTTTCTTTCCCTGAAGCAGACGCACGCATTTGCCGTCCTTCAGGTCTATTGCCGGTATAATTATCATTAAAGAGAGTATATCAGAAGGGTTCTATTACATTCAATAGAACGAACATATTTATCGTGTTATGAATAAATTAACTCCACAATTTATCTGATATCTGGTAAATTAATAAAAATAAAGACAATATCAAATCTCATCGATCATGGAATATAAATGATAAAAATTATACTACTTGCAGCAGGCGGGGCCATTGGCACCCTGCTTCGTTACTCAATGTCCGGGACAGCGCAACGGGCGGTTAATAGTATGTTCCCTTGGGGAACACTTGCCGTTAATCTTGCCGGGTCTTTTTTTATCGGCCTGTTATGGGGCATATTCGAGGTCCAGAACATCTCATCCAATTTCAGGACCTTTCTCTTTGTCGGCATACTCGGAGGGTTTACGACCTTTTCGACCTTTGCGCTAGAGAGCCTCAACTTAATGAGGGACGGAGAGATGAAGCTCGCACTCTCGAATGTGCTTGTGAGCAATATATTGGGGATCTTACTGGTATTCACGGGCTTTATGGCCTCGAAATATATTATTAACCTGATCAGATAGGATATTGATATGAAACTACAGGGCGAAGGAAAACTCTTACGCATTTCAATTGGTGAGACGGACAAACACGAAGGCAAGCCGCTTTACGAAGCAATAGTCCTCAAGGCCAGGGAGTTGAACCTCGCCGGGGCCACTGTCTTCAGGGGCATAATGGGCTTCGGCGCAGCAAGCCGCATCCATTCGATAAAACTCCTCCGGCTTTCAGAGGACCTTCCAATTACAATTGAAATAGTCGATACAGAGGAAAATATTGCAACAATACTCCCGTTCCTTGACGAAACGGTAAAGGAAGGCATTATTACAATGGAAAAGGTTGATGTAATTAAGTACAGACACAACGGGGAACAGAAGCGATAATAAAGATAAATCCCGAAACCCTCTTTTTTATGCATTATGTATTGACATCACAATAGGATTTGTATTAAAATATTAGTTGATAGTAACCTTTAAACTGGTCCTGAGAGACTGGAAAGGAAAGAGCAAATGAACCTTTCACCAGGCAAAAACCGCCGGCACCCGCTTGAACACCTTTCCCCTTTCAGCAGAGATAATATTCATGTCTAAAGAACTGCTCGACAATAGCGACATTAACCGTGCGATCAGAAGGATGGCACACGAAATCATCGAAAAGAACAAGGGAACAGAGAACCTCTGCCTGGTCGGTATTCAGAAAGGCGGAGTTGTCCTCGCAAACAGACTCTCCACAGAGATTCAAAAGATCGAGGGCAGGCTCATCGAGGTCGGGACCCTTGATATCTCTTTCTACAGGGACGATTTCAACACAAAGGACGAGCAGCCAATTGTGAAGAAAACCGAGATTCCATGTACGATCGATACAAAAACAGTGGTACTTGTGGACGATGTCCTCTTTACAGGCAGGAGCATCAGGGCAGCAATGGACGCGCTCGTGGACTTCGGCAGACCCGGACACATACAACTGGCAGTGCTTATCGACAGAGGTCACAGAGAACTCCCGATCAGGGCCGATTACGCGGGCAAAAACATCCCGACCTCATTCAACGATCTTATCGAGGTACAGCTTCACGAAAACGATGAAAACAATAAGGTGGTCTTAATCAAAGAGCAGTAAAAATATATCATAGGACAAGGCGGTATTACGGTCAGATGGTCTCAAGAGTCTGATCAAAAAGCATAATGCTCAAATCAAAAGATCTCTTAGGAATCAAGGAACTCACCTCCGAAGAAATATATCATATACTTGATACCGCTTCCAACTTTCAGGACGTTCTTAAAAGGGACATCAAAAAGGTACCGCCTCTCAGGGGTAAATCGGTGGTCAGCCTCTTCTTTGAACCCTCAACAAGGACAAAGACATCTTTCGCGCTCGCGGCAAAAAGGCTGAGCGCTGACTTTGTAAACTTCTCTGTTTCGACAAGCAGCGTATTAAAGGGGGAGTCCATACAGGACACGGCCCTTACGATCCAGGCCCTCGGGGCCGACTTCGTTATTGTCAGGCACGCCTCTTCGGGTGTCCCGCATATCCTCTCAAAAATAGTCGATATGTCGGTCATAAACGCCGGCGACGGCGCTAACGAACATCCTACTCAGGCACTTCTCGACCTTCTAACGATCCAGACACATAAGAAACGGATCGAAGGTCTGAACGTCGCGATCATAGGCGACATAGCTCATAGCAGGGTTGCGAAATCCAATATCTACGCGCTCACGAAACTCGGGGCAAATGTCAGGGTCATCGCCCCGCCGACCATGATGCCAGCCGAGATACAAAAGGTCGGTGTCGATGTCTTTCATTCAGTCGAAGAAGGCATAAGGAAATGCGATGTGGTCATGACACTGAGGCTCCAGATCGAACGCCAGACAAAAGGTTTCCTTCCTTCACTAAAGGAATATTACAAACTCTTCGGCCTCACCCCCGACAGGATCAAACTTGCGAAAAGCGATGCTATTGTAATGCATCCAGGCCCAATGAACAGGGGTGTCGAGATCGCCTCTTCTGTCGCGGACGGCCCGCAGTCGGTAATTCTTGAACAGGTAACAAATGGCATAGCAGTAAGAATGGCAGTCATGTACCTGCTCGCGGGAGTAAAGAAATGACGATACTCATAAAAAACGGGACAGTGATCGACCCTTCACAGGACATAAACGGACAGATGGACATCGTGGTCAAGGGACGCAAGATCCAGGGTATCTATCCCAAGGGCAAAAGCACCGGGAGCGAGAAGACAATAGACGCAACTGACTGCATAGTCATTCCCGGACTTGTCGATATGCATACCCATCTCAGGGAGCCTGGTTTTGAATATAAGGAAACCATAAAGACCGGCACACTGGCCGCGGTCAGGGGCGGTTTCACGGCCGTATGCTGCATGCCGAACACCGATCCTATAAATGACTCGATCTCGGTAACTGAACTCATTCTTGAAAGGTCAAAACAGGGGTCATGCGATGTATTCCCTATCGGAGCGATAACGATCGCCTCTGAAAGCGAATCCCTGACCGAACTCGAGGCATTGATAAAGGCAGGCTGCGTTGCCTTCTCGGATGACGGAATGCCAGTAACAAACAGTCTCCTCATGAGACGCGCCCTGGAATATTCAAAGATCTTCAATGTGCCTGTCATAGCCCACTGCGAAGACATGAAACTCTCCGAAGGCGGGGCAATGAACGAAGGTTTCGTCTCTACCATACTCGGGCTGCCCGGAATTCCAAAGGCGGCTGAAGAAACAATGGTGGCACGGGATCTTTCATTATGTGAGCTTACGGGCGGCAGACTCCATATCGCCCATGTCTCTACCGAAGGATCAGTCAACCTGCTACGGGACGCCAAGAAACGCGGCATAAACGTGACTGCTGAGACATGCCCGCACTATTTCTCACTTACAGATGAGACGCTCATAAGCTATGACACCAACCTGAAGGTCAATCCCCCGATACGGGCCGCGAGTGACAGGGATGCGATCAAGGAGGGGCTGAGGGACGGGACCATTGATGTAATAGCCACGGACCATGCACCGCACCATTTTGACGACAAGAACAAGGAATTCGACAATGCGGCATTCGGGATCTCAGGATTAGAAACCGCCTTCGCGTTAAGCTATCAACTTGTAGAACTCGGGATAATAGACCTAAGCCAGCTTGTTAAGTTAATGTGCTTAACCCCTTCTAATATAATGGGTTTTTCAAAGGGCACTTTAAAAGACAATTCAGACGCCGATATAACGGTCATCAACATTAATAACAAATATAAGGTCGATTCTTCAAAATTCCTCTCAAAGGGCAAGAACTCTCCGTTCAATAAATGGACGCTAAAGGGGACGATCGAAAAGACCATTGTCAAGGGCAAGGTCTATGATTGGAAAGAGATACGATGAGAAAAAAAGCACTATTAGTATTGGCAGACGGAACAGTATTCGAGGGAGAGAGCTTTGGCGCTGAAGGAGAAACAACCGGCGAGGTGGTCTTCAACACATCTATGACAGGCTATCAAGAGATAATCACCGACCCTTCATATAAGGGCCAGATGGTTGCAATGACCTACCCCCAGATCGGCAACTACGGCATTAACCCTGAGGACATGGAATCAAGCAGACCACATCTCGAGGGATTCATCGCAAAAGAATTCTTTGACTTCCCGAGCAACTGGCGGTCGGAAGCGACCCTCGGGGACTATCTTAAGGAACACAACAAGATCGCCATAGACGGCATTGACACGCGGGCGCTCACAAGGCACCTGAGGGACAACGGCGTCCAAATGGGTATCATTTCAACAGAAGACCCTGACCCCGAAAGCCTGCTCGATAAGGTCTCGAAATGCCCTGCTATATCCACACTCGACCTGGTCGGCAAAGTCACGACAAAAGAGACATACAAGTGGGACAGAGACCTGCTGAGGATCCCCTCTTCTTTCACAAAGAAGGAGAACGCGGGTGACAAACTTAAGATCACTGTTTATGACTTTGGGATAAAGATGAATATACTGCGCCACCTGGCAGAGACCGGTTTCGACATTACAGTCGTGCCTGCAAGGACACCGCCCGAAGAGGTGATCGATAAGTCTGACGCCATCCTCCTGAGCAACGGACCCGGTGACCCCGAGGCCGTTACATACGGGGTAGATATAGCCAAAAAGATCATCGGTAAAAAACCGATAATGGGCATTTGCCTTGGCCACCAGATACTGGGGCTTGCACTTGGAGGCAGGACATACAAACTGAAATTCGGACATCACGGGGGTAACCACCCTGTAATGGACCTCGCGACCGGAGAGGTCGAGATAACATCGCAGAACCACAACTACTGCGTTGACGTAAAGAGCCTCGGCAAACAGGTAGAACTGACCCACAAGAATCTGTTTGACGGTTCCGAGGAAGGCATGATACACAAAGAGATGCCGATAATGTCGTTCCAGCACCACCCCGAGGCAGGACCGGGACCTAATGATTCAGGCTACATATTCAAGAGGTTCAGGGAGATGATAGAGAGATCTCAATAAGTGCGATAGCAATTTTGACAGACATAAATTCAACAATGGACTATGAAAAAAATTACAGCTTAAAAACAGAAGGCAGGACGCTTGTTTTCAGGACATCTTCTTTTAGAGCGGAGAAATCGAGCGTGCTTCATTCCGGTGTGTACAGCAGGGAATTCACTTCCATCCTCTTTGCCTCGGGAATATGTATGCTCGGTTATATCCTTCTGTCACCATCCATGGGCGGTCCAGCGTTATATACGACGCTCACATTCGTGCTGGCCGCTGCCTTCATGCTCTCCCATAAATTTATATTCAGGGTAAAAAGCCTTGAGGTCAGGTTCAACAAACAGAGCGGGAAGGCAAAACTTATTACCTCGGGAGCATTCAGACAAAAGACCGAAGAGATAAACCTGATCGATATAGCTTCAGTTGAGATCGGAAGTAAAAGATTTGAACCCGAGAACAAGGACGGCGCCGATTTCGTGCAGAAGATCTCGGTGCAGCACGGCAGCGCTGTCCCGGGACTGGGCGAACCCGAGGAATTCGTCACTCTTTCACTCATATTAAAGGATGGCTCTGAAAGGCTCATCTATGCAGGTAATGTAAATAAGGAACCCGAGGTGCCGGTGCAGGAAATAAGAGAATTCATATTTAATCAGAATTAATATATCAAGCAAAAAGGAATTTTAATATGCCAAAAAGAACAGACATTAAAAGCATACTTCTGATAGGCTCCGGCCCGATAATCATCGGGCAGGCATGCGAATTCGACTACTCCGGGACCCAGGCCTGCAAGGCGCTTCGTGAAGAAGGATACAAGGTAATACTAGTAAACTCCAATCCAGCAACCATCATGACGGACCCTGAGACTGCGGATGTCACTTACATCGAACCTCTTACAGTCGAGTACCTCGAAATGATAATCGAAAAGGAACAGCCGGACGCCCTGCTCCCGACAATGGGCGGGCAGACCGCGCTGAACCTCGCGATAGAGCTTTCGGAAAACGGGATCCTGGACAAATACAATGTCGAACTTATTGGCGCTAAGCTCCCTGCCATTAAAAAGGCTGAGGACAGGGAACTCTTCAAGACCGCAATGGATAAGCTGGGACTGAGCACACCCAAGAGCACCCATATAGCTTCGTTCGAGGAAGGGGTGAAATGCCTTGAGGAACACAAGTTCCCCCTCATCCTGAGGCCCTCCTTTACCATGGGCGGCACAGGCGGAAGCATCGCCTACAATATGAACGAATACACAGAGAACCTCAAAAAGGCCATAAAGCTGAGCCCGACGAACCAGGTACTAATAGAGGAATCTGTCCTTGGATGGAAGGAATATGAACTCGAGGTAATGCGTGACAACAAGGACAATGTCGTCATCATATGTTCGATCGAGAACTTCGACCCAATGGGTATCCATACAGGAGACTCTATCACTGTTGCGCCCGCTCAGACACTGACAGACAAGGAATATCAGGTCATGCGTGACGCCTCTATCGAGATCATCCGTGAGATCGGCGTCGACACTGGCGGGTCGAATATCCAGTTCGCCATTAACCAGGCCGATGGAAGGATGATCGTTATCGAGATGAACCCCAGGGTATCGAGGAGTTCGGCCCTCGCCTCAAAGGCAACCGGCTTCCCGATCGCGAAGATAGCCGCGAAACTGGCCGTTGGTCTGACACTTGATGAGATACCGAACGATATCACGAAAGAGACACCGGCCTCGTTCGAGCCGACCCTCGATTACGTTGTAGTCAAGTTTCCGAGGTTCGCATTCGAAAAGTTCCCTGACGCTGACGCAACCCTGATGACACAGATGAAGTCCGTAGGAGAAGCAATGTCCATCGGCAGGACCTTCAAGGAGGCCCTTCAAAAGTCCATCAGAAGCCTTGAGAACGACACCTACGGCCTCGAGGAGATCGAGACGGACATTGACGAGATAAGGATAAAACTGAAGATCCCTGGATGGGACCGCATATGGTACCTGGCGCAGGGAATCAGACAGGGTATGGATTTCGAGGAACTCTTCGAGCTGACAAAGATCGACCCCTGGTTCCTTTACAACCTCAAGCAGATAATCGACTTCGAGGAAGAGCTCAGAAAGAGCGCAGAGACCACTCCGATCGAGCTTTTAAGAAAGGCAAAAGAATACGGCTTCTCGGACAGAAGACTGGCTAAACTCATGAACACGGACGAGCTCACATTTAGAGAATACAGAATAAACAACGGCATAAAGCCCGTTTATAAAATGGTTGACACATGCGCGGCCGAGTTCAAGGCATATACACCTTATCTTTATTCAACATACGAAAAACCGTTCTATAAGATAGCGATCAGCGATCAGCTGTCAGCTGTCAGCAAAGGAGAAACTGATAAAACAGCAATTAGCGATAAGTTGTCAGCTGTCAGCAAAGGAGAAACTGATAAAAATAAAAAACTGAGTGCTGAAAGCTGTGCGCTGAAAGCTGAAGTTGAATGCGAGGCCAATACTACAGACAAGAAGAAGATCATTATCCTCGGGTCAGGACCAAACAGGATCGGACAGGGCATTGAGTTCGACTACTGCTGTGTTCACGCGGTCTTCGCCCTGAAAGAACTCGGTTATGAAACGATCATGGTCAACTGTAACCCCGAGACCGTCAGTACCGATTATGATACCTCTGACAGGTTATATTTCGAACCGCTTACATTCGAGGACACCCTTAACATTATCGAGTCCGAAAAACCTGTAGGCGTCATCGTTCAGTTCGGCGGACAGACACCACTGAAGCTCGCGGTGCCGCTTGAGAAGGCAGGTGTCAGGATACTCGGCACCTCACCCGACTCCATAGACAGAGCAGAAGACAGGGAAAGATTCAAAGAAATACTTCACAAACTGGAGCTACGGCAGCCTGAAAGCGGGATCGCCCGCTCGGTTGAAGAAGCGATCAGTATCGCGACAGGCATCGGCTACCCGATAATGGTAAGACCATCATACGTACTCGGGGGCCGCGCAATGGAGATCGTATACGATGAAGACAACATCAAGGACTATATGGTCAGGGCGGTCAAGGCATCACCCGAACACCCGGTCCTGATAGACAAGTACCTTGAGGACGCGATCGAAATAGATGTAGACGCGATATCAGACGGAAAGACAGTTATAGTCGGCGGTATCATGGAGCATATAGAAGAGGCGGGTATCCATTCCGGGGACTCCGCGTGTTCCCTCCCGCCGTATTCATTACCGTCCGACATCTCGGATAAGATAAAACTGCAGGCCGAGGCGCTCGCGAAAGAGCTCAATGTCATAGGACTGATGAACATTCAGTTCGCGGTCAAGGACAACGAGATATATATCCTCGAAGTCAATCCAAGGGCATCAAGAACGGTTCCGTTCGTAAGTAAATCGATCGGCTTCCCGCTATCCAAGATGGCGGCCAAGGTTATAGTTGGAAAGACCCTTGAGGAGCTGGGCCTGCCTGCTAATATAGAACTCTCTCACTTCACTGTCAAAGAGGCTGTCTTCCCGTTCGACCGCTTCATAGGTGTGGACACGATCCTCGGCCCTGAAATGAAATCAACCGGAGAGGTAATGGGGATCGACAAGGATTTCGGCAGGGCTTATGCGAAATCACAGGCAGCTGCCAGAAATGCCATGCCGCTCAGTGGAAAGGTATTCTTTAGTGTCAAGGACAAGGACAAGGCCCCCTTGCCCCCTATGGCAAAGACGCTCGCGTCCCTCGGGTTCTCATTGATCGCTACAAAGGGAACGGCCGCGTATCTAAAAAAACACGGTATCGAAGTTGAAGTGGTAAACAAGGTCACCGAAGGCAGGCCCCATTGCGTTGATCTCATAAAGAACAAAGAGATTGCTATGATCATCAATACAGTTACAGGCGCTAAAGCCAAGAAGGATTCATTCTCCCTAAGGGAGGCCGCGCTGCAGAACCAGGTCGCTTACACGACAACGATCGCGGGCGCAAGGGCCGCGATAAACGCCATAGAGATAACGATCAAGGAAAAGAGCAACATCAAATCACTGCAGGAATATCACGGTTAATTGTAGGGGCATGGCGCGCCATGCCCTTACATGTAACAACTCGCAATCCTCAATTTCCACGAAGCCGGGTTAATAGGCAACTGCCAGTTTCTCATCTAACAGCTTTAGAAGGCCTTGATAATAAGAGTAACATGGTATATACTGGTATATACTATGTGGATTGAACAACTCATTGATGCCCTTGAGCGTCACAAGGTGAAATATGCAATTGTCGGGGGATATGCCCTTGCCTTTCATGGAGTGGTGCGCGGAACTGTGGATATTGATCTGGTGCTTAAGATCAACCGCGCCAATTATCGGAATGCAGAAAAAGCGCTGGCAGAAATAGGGTTGACCTCACGGCTTCCTGTCGGGGCTGATGAGGTTATTGATTTCAGGGACGAATACATCAGCAACAAAAACATGGTAGCCTGGAATTTTAGGGATCCGAATGACCCGACCAAGGACGTGGATATTATTATTACCCAGAATTTGAGCGCTATGAAAATCGATAAATTCAAAGTTGGGCAACGGATGCTGCCTGTTGTGTCAGTGCGTGATCTGATCAAGATGAAGCGGAAGAGCGGTCGGCTCCAGGATATACAGGACATTGAAGCTTTGGAGAAGTTGGAAAAATGAGGCCAGTCCAATATTTTACCGATGAATACCTGCAACAATGCCGAAAAATGAAGCCGGAGCAGGTGCTGCGGTTTCTGGAGGATTTTCGTGAGTTGCAGAAGGCGCGTAAACCGGCAAGGAGCAAACTGATTAGCCTTAAGGTGCCGGAGGACCTGCTGGAGTCATTCAAGGCCAAGGCAAATCAGACTGGTTGTCTGTACCAGACACAGATCAAGAAATTGATGCGGGAGTGGCTGATGGAGTAGCCTGACCCCATAACCCAGATCCACCATCAAAAAAAAGAAGAACCTCGTTGGCCCCTAAAAACAGGGGATGTTAGAATAGATTTGCAAAAAAAACTAACACCAACGAGGTGAAAATATTATGGCACAAAAAGTACTTCCATACAAATACGAGATAAAAGAAGAGAAAGCAGGGATGACAGCGTTAGGAGGATTACCGACATACCTGGATCTTGCAGCAGCAACGGGGTTAATGAAGTCAATAGACCGGAATCTGAAGATACGTAGAGGAGACCAGGGATGGACAGACCGGCAGATGGTAATGTCGCTGGTGATGTTAAACCTTGCCGGCGGGGATTGTGTGGGAGATATAGAGAAGCTTGAGGGGGATGAAGGATTTTGCCGGATAGTAAGGAAAG
>BDTS01000039.1 GCA_002897915.1 bacterium BMS3Bbin09
CTCGATGAGGTAGGATTGAACTCCATTTCCCCGGACTCCCTCTTTATCGCAACAATAATAACGCCCAGCTCTTTTCTCATCCCGCATTCGTCCAGTGTTTTGTCTACGATGTTCGAGGATTCCTTGACCCTGACTTCCTCCATCTGGAGTTCAAGGTTCTCGCTCTTCGTCGCGAACTCAATAAAATCGACAACAGCCGGTTTCAGGAGCGAATGCGCGATCCTCAATCCCCCTATGTTGTAAGGCGAGACAACATTGTCCGCGCCGGCCCTCATGAGTTTCTGCTCCGCGCCTTCCTCGCTTGCACGCGCAACGATCCTGAGTTTAGGGTTCAGTCCCCGGGCAGAGAGTACGACATACAGATTGTTGGCATCGGAAGAGAGCACTGAGATCAGTCCGCGGGCCTTGTCGATCTGCGCCTGTTTGAGTACGCTGTCCTGGGTCGCGTCTCCCTGCATAGACAGATAGTCCGCGTCGATTGTCGAAACGATCTCGGCATCCCCCTCAACAACTACAAAGGGGGCCTTACTCTGCATAAGCTCCCTGCAGATGATGCTGCCCATCCTTCCAAACCCGCATATAATGTAATGGTCTTTTAAACTCTCTATTTTCTTGCTCAATTTTTTCCTCCCTAAGATATCTCTTATTTCGCCTTCAAGCAGCACCTTGGCCCCGACACCGAACATATAGAACATGGTGCCGACCCCGCAGAGTATGAGAACCATAGAAAAGGTCCTCCCCGTGTCCGACAGGTGATGCACTTCATTATAACCAACCGTTGTAATTGTGATGACCGTCATATACAATGCATCGAACAGGCCCCACTTCTCAATGAGCATATATCCTATTGTCCCAATAGAGATAACACATACAATGGCAATAAGGGGATTAATTAATTTTTTTTGTGCATTCACGGTTTTAATTATACCACAGGCATAAGTCTCATTGAAGCGGATGCTGCGCACCGCTTAATTCGGCTATATAAGGATTTAATATATATTTAGAAAGGGCAATAGACGAGTGGAAAAGCCTCTATCCCAGTGCCCCTTGCCTGGTCCATTGCCTTTTTGTATCTTCTTCTTTACAATTTATTTCGCATTTTTCCTCCAAAGCGCCGATAGTCAACCGGAATCTGTTATTATACATTTGGCATAAGTCTCATTGAAGCACCGCTTAATTCGGCTTTATATCGGTGTTACACTGCTTAAAAAATCATAAAAATATTTTTAGGAAGGAATAATGAAAACAAGGATAAGTGAGAAAAAACTTAAAAGTTTATACCAGCTGCTGTCGGATCCTATGATCGATTTTGACTGCGGGGAGCTTTGCGCCCCGGGCAATGGAGGCATCCCGGTCTGCTGCGCGAACGAGGATGTTGTGCCTGTTCTCTTTAATGAGGAGTATAAATATCACTGGAAGAACGGCAGGTTCTGGAAGCGGATGCCGCCCATCAATAAAGAGATAAAAAAGTTCATTGAAGAGGCCGAGGATTACTATGTCTTCGCGAAATGCCCCGGACCCGCGGGCTGTGAGAGGTCAAAGCGGGCGCTTAACTGCAGGACATTTCCGCTCGAACCTTATCTTGATAAGGACGGCGGGATCATGGGACTCGCTTACTCGGACACAAACGGGATCGACTGTCCCCTTATCGGAAAACCGATGAAGATATTTAACCCGGTTTACGTCCGGAATGTCATAAAATTTTGGGAGGAGATGTTCGAGTACTACCCTGAGGAGAAAGAGACATATATGGAGGAGTCAAGAAAGCGGGACCGCAGGATCAAGAGGCTCAAGCTCAGGCAGAAGAGACTCAGTATACTCAGGAAGGTGAAATAATGAACATTGAGATATTTGCGATTTGCGAGGCCGCTACCGATCATCAGGGGAAGATAAACATTCTCGGCACTTTCGACTTGATCCATGGCAGGGCGCTTCCGGTGGTCCACCCTCACTGCGCTGTAGCGGTCAGGCTTCGCTTCCCGAAGAGCGAAGAGGGCGAACACATGATAAAGATCAACCTCATAGATGAAGATGGTAAACCGGTTGTCCCGCCGTTTGAGACAAAGGGGAATGTCCGGTTCGGGGACATCCCGCGCACCTCTATAGCGGTCAATATGATCCTGAACCTCCAGGGGCTGAAGTTCGCGAGCTTCGGGGAGTATGCCGTTGACCTTTCGGTTGACGGGAGACATGCGGCGTCCCTTCCGCTTACAGTGAGTAAGCTTCCGGAAAAGAAATAAAGCGCAATCATGCAAAAGTAGGGGCACGGCATGCCGTGCCCTTACATATCATAACGTAGGGGCGTATCAATACGCCCTTACTATGGTTTTATTTAATGTAAATAGTATATAATTATCCCTGCGATCTGCAGTCACTTTCTTACCCCGCAGCAGTTTTCCCATGATCAAAGTGATAAAGCCGAATTAATCGGTGTGCAGCAACGCTTCAATGAGACTTATGCCCTTTGGGTATAAATAAAACAGAAGCAGACAATAGACTTATTTAAGGAGAAGTTTTATGAAACGTGAAGATATAAGAAATATAGCCATTATCGCCCATGTTGACCATGGCAAGACGACACTTGTTGACGGGATGCTGCACCAGGCAGGCATATTCCGCGAAAATGAGCAGGTGCGTGAAAGGGTCATGGACAGTAACGATCTCGAGCGCGAAAAGGGCATTACCATAATGGCGAAGAACACCGCGGTTGAATACAAGGGTGTAAAGCTGAACATCATAGACACCCCGGGACACGCGGACTTCGGGGGCGAGGTCGAGCGTACTCTCAAGATGGCGGATGCCGTGCTTCTGCTCGTTGATGCGTCCGAGGGCCCTCTGCCCCAGACGAGGTTCGTGCTTAACAAGGCGCTTGAGCTGAACATGCCGCCGATAATCGTTATCAATAAAATAGACAGGCCTGACGCGAGGATACAGGAAGTGCTTAATGAGGTATACGATCTCTTTATTGATCTGGACGCTACCGAGGACCAGCTCGACTTTCCGATCATTTATACGATCGCCAGGGACGGGGTGGCCAAGATGGAGCTTGAAGATGAGTCGGATAGCCTGAAGCCGCTCTTTGATCTTATATTAAAGGTCGTTCCCCCGCCTGAAGGCGACAGGGACGGTGTACTGCAGTATCTGGTTACGAACATTGATTATAACGATTATGTTGGCAGGCTCGCGATCGGCAGGGTCTTTTCGGGCACTATAAAGGTCGGCGACCAGGTAGCGGTAATAAATGAGACCGAGCAGTTCGTAAAGACAAAGATATCCTCTATTTACGGATTTCAGGGACTCACGAGAGTGGATCTGAAAGAGGCATCTGTCGGTGATATTATCGCCTTGGCGGGGATAGAGGGCATAAACATCGGGGATACGATCACCAGCATCGATAATCCGAAACCGCTTCCGAGGATCAAGGTGGACGAACCGACGATCTCGATGGTCTTTTCGGTCAATTCCTCACCGTTCGCGGGCAGGGAAGGAAAATACGTAACTTCACGAAACCTGCGGGACCGCCTCGAAAAGGAGCTCCTTTATAATGTCTCGATAAAGGTGGACTTAAGTAATGTGGACGCCTTTAAGGTGATGGGGCGCGGTGAGCTGCAGCTCGCGATCCTTATTGAGATGATGAGGCGCGAGGGCTACGAGCTTTCGGTATCAATGCCCGAGACAATAATGAAAGATATAGACGGCAAGAAGCATGAGCCGATGGAACTGCTGGTGATCGACGTGCCGGAGGAATTTGTAGGTGTTGTCACTCAGGTGCTTGGAGCGCGGAAGGGCAAGATGCAGAAGATGCAGAACAATGGACACGGCAGGGTGCGCCTTGAGTTCAGGATCCCATCCAGGGGTCTTATCGGATACCGTTCGCAGTTCCTCACTGACACAAGAGGTACTGGATTGATGAACCACCTCTTTGACGGATACGAACCATGGCAGGGCCCTATATCCAAGAGACAGACTGGCGCTCTCGTTTCGGACAGGCAGGGCAAAACTACGATATATGCTTTGCATCACCTGCAGTCAAGAGGTACCATCTTTATAAAAGAGAATACTCAGGTATACGAAGGAATGGTCATCGGCGAGAACTCCAGGGAAAATGATCTGGACGTGAACGTTGTAAAAGAGAAGAAGCTTACCAATGTGCGTGCCTCCGGTTCGGATGAATCACTCCAGCTCATACCGCCGAGACCTATGACGCTCGAGAATGCGCTTGAGTTCATAAAGGAAGATGAGCTTATGGAGGTCACACCCGGATCGATCAGACTCAGGAAGAGGGTGCTTCAGGCCAATAAGAGGCCAAGGGTGGCTAAATAAGCATGCCTGGTATAACATAAATTCTTAAATGAAGATCCTGGCACATATTTACGAAGCACATAAAAAAGAATTTCTTTGCAAAATCGATAGCGGAAATAAAACTGTTTCAGCTTCTGCGAAAGGGACAGTTTTAAAAGGCAATCAGCTCGTGGCGGGCGACAAGGTCCTTTTAGAAAAAAACGGCGATGATTATCAGATCGTGGACCTTGTTGAGAGGACAAACGAGATCTTTCGAATGAATATTCGTGAGAGAAAGAAAAGGATAACTGCTGCAAATTGTGATCTTGTGATTATTGCAACAAGTGTTTCAAGGCCGCTTTACAAACAGGGCGTTATTGATAGATTTGCCACGAGATCTTTTCAGTGGGATCTGCCGGCGACAGTTGTTTTCAACAAGATGGATGAATTCGAGGATGACTTTGATATTGATTTTGAGATGCGAAGATTTGAAAATCTCGGGATCGAATGTTTCGAGGTTTCCGCGGAGTATCCGGAAACCTCATCCAGGTTCGGCAGAGGATCTTTTAAGGACCTCCAGAAAAAACTTCTTGGCACTCAATCAATAATTCTTGGTCAATCCGGTGTAGGAAAGAGCAAGTTGGTCACCGCTCTTAGTGACAAAAAAGTAAGATTAGCAAGCTACGAGATCGGAAAAGGCGGCAAAGGGGTCCATACTACGAGCTGGTCGGAAATGATCGATTGTGGAATATTCAGGATCATAGATTCTCCCGGTATCCGGTCATTTTCTCTGGATGATATTTCTCCGGAAGAACTGATCAATTTCTTTCCGGACCTTCTTCCAATAACTCTGACTTGCCAGTTCAATGATTGCCAGCATGAATCAACGACCAAAGGGTGCGCCTTTTATCGCGGGGATATTGACTCCCGGACAGCTGATATTATCGGCTCCAGACTTTTGTCTTATAAGAGGATCATGGAAGAGATAAGTAGCGGGGCGTCGTCATGGCAGAGAAAGAGCAACTAAAAAAATACTATTTCCTCTTTATTTTTTCATCAATATTTTGACAGTCGGGAAAGCGTCGATGTTTGTATGCGGGATGAACATACCCGAGACGTACTCGTCCATGAACGAGTTGTTGACCGATAACTCCACATAGGTCATGTCCTTTGATATTTTTTCTGCCTCAGCGCGGAGTTTTCTCGAAAGCATACAGAGGTAGGTGCCTGTTACAGAGGTGTTGCCCATGTATTCGAACTTTTCTCTCGGCATATCCGGGAGCATCCCGAGAATTATAGCCTTTTCTATACTAAGAAACTTACCGAAGCCTCCGGCAATATAGACCTTCTGCACATCATCGAAGGAGGAATCGACCTCTTTGAGCAGTGTCGAGAACCCGGCATATATGGCGGCCTTTGCCCTTATAATATTCTCTATGTCAGGTTCGGTAAGCACAATGTCCTTATTTTTTCTGTAATGGACTACAAATTCCAGGCCGTCTTCACCGTCCCTTATCCTGTCCGAGACCTCTTTTTGCATTTTGCCCTTCTGGTTCAGTATGCCGGTCAGGAACATGTCGGCTATCGCATCTATCATGCCGGAGCCGCATATGCCCACCGGTTTTGTATTGCCGCCAATAACTTTTATCTCAACATCAAATGTACCGGGATCGATCTTTACGTTCTCTATGGCGCCTTCGGTCGCCCTCATCCCGTGTTTTATTCCGCTTCCTTCAAAACATGGCCCGGCCGAGCACGCGGCAGCCATGAGCCATTCCGAGTTGCCTATGACTATCTCCCCGTTCGTCCCGATATCTATAAAGATACAGAGGTCCTTGTTCTTGTGCATTCTTGTGGCGAGCACCCCGGAGACTATGTCCCCCCCGACATAACTTCCCACACACGGGAAGGAGTATACCGGGACCTTGCTGTTCACATCTATGTCGAGCTCTCCGGCATGGGAGAGCGGGAAGATGTTCGCGGTCGGTATATAAGGCTCTTCCCTTATCGCGGCCGGGTCGAGTTCAAGGAAGAAATGCGTCATTGTCGTGTTGCCGGCAACCACTATGGTGTCGATGGATTCCGTTTCTATTTTACGGCTGGAGACAAGGACCGAGATAAGATCATTAATATCCGAGATAACCGCCTTGTGCAAGTTCTCCATTTCACCGTGTTCGGTCGCGTTGACTATCCGGGTGATAACGTCGTCCCCGAAACGTATCTGCGAATTATAGATCGAGGCCGCGTCAACGAGCTTTCCGTCCGTCAGGTCGATCAGATAAACGACTATTGTGGTGGTCCCGATGTCTACGGCGATGCCGTACTGGGGTACCTTCCGGTTGCCGGGGAATATGTTCGTGATCTCGTAGCAGTCCTCACTGTGAATGGCGCTCAGCGTTATCTCCCAGTCCTTCTCTCTGACTGTTCGCGCGAGGTTCGACATGAACCTGGACGGGACCCTAAGGCATCCGAGGCCGTTGGCAAAGAGCTCCCTCTTTAATCTTTCGAGGTCGCTGATGTTGTCGTCAAGCGAGGGTTTGGGAAGTTTTAGCACGATCCTCTCTGAAAGCGGGTCGATGTCCACGCCCGTTGAATGCAGAAGGCCGAGAAGGTCCTTTGACTTGCCTGTTACTATCTGCCCCTCGACCGTGAGGATCGACTGCTTCGGAATGTCGA
>BDTS01000040.1 GCA_002897915.1 bacterium BMS3Bbin09
GAGTCAACTTTACCCTGCTTAAGGGCCAGAAAACACTCGGAGTTATTCTGGAATGAGAGAATTTTAAACTTTTTCTTGCAGCCGAGCTCTTTCAGGTAATCCTGTCCTGCGAGATAGGCGTTTGAGCCCTGAACAACTGCCATTCTCTTTCCGCAGATATCCATCGGGGTTTTGAACTTTCCCTTTTTAGCATAGAAAATTTTACCTGACCAGAGGTACGGGGGCTCTGCATAGTCGATCTGCTCGTCACGGCTTCTTGTGTGACTCATGCTTCTTATTGTGATATCGATCCTTCTGTTGGCAAGGAATGCGATCCTTGTCTTGTTGTTGACGACAACACCTTCCATTTTGAGCTTTTTGCCCATTATGTTACCGATCTGGTCTGTCATGGCCTTTGCCATGTCAATGTCGAAACCTTCCAATTCACCGGTTCCCGGGTCAATCATGCAGAGAGGCGGAACATCAACACCATGACCGATTTTAAGCTTCCCGCTCTCTTTGACCTGGTCGTAAATGGAGCCTGATGCCATTGCCATTGATGAAAAACTTACAAGCAATGCCAGTACTATTAATACTGCTAAGCTACTTCTTTTCATACGTATTCTCCTTTCCAGATTTTTGTGGGTTAATTCTAAAAATTTTATTTGAGAAGCAGGTGTATATAAGCAAGGTGCGTGCCATTCATGAAGTCTTTGATTTATAAAGAAAAAATTAATCCAGGAAGGCAAAGAAGTGGTCAGAAATTGAACACATTGTTGATTTATTGAACAGAAAAATGTAAAGGACTGTTAATCTTTGCCGGTCTTTGCTTTAAGGGTGTTTCTTGAGATGCCGAGCATTCTTGCTGTGAGGGCCTGATTATTTTTGTTGAGATCAAGCGCCTTTTCGATCAGTAGGCGCTCGAAGGTCGAGACCGCCTCTTTATAGATATTGGGGCCGCCTTTCTGGAGCAGTTCGTTCGCGGCACCTGAGAGTATTTCTTCCATGTTTTCGGACTTTCCCTGAGAGGGTCTTATATTGGAGAATGACTCAAAGTCCTCGGGAGAGAGGACATCTTTCTGGCACAGGACCATCCCGCGCTGGATAATGCTCTGGAGTTCCCGGACGTTTCCGGGCCAGTGGTACACCTGGAACTCATTGAGCAGTTCCGGTGAGATCCCTTTGATCTCCTTATCGAGTTCCCTGTTGAAGCGTTGTATGAAATACTGGACGATATTTTCTATATCGTCTTTTCTTTCCCTGAGCGGCGGTACCTTTATGCTGACCACATTAAGCCGCCAGTAAAGGTCTTCCCTGAATTCCCCATTGTCCATTAGTTTCTCAAGATCCTTATTGGTTGCTGCGATGATCCTGACATCAGTCCTGATCATATCTTTTCCACCGACTCGCTGAAAGCACCCGTCCTGGAGCACCCTGAGCCACTTGGCCTGTATGGGCAGTGGCATGTCCCCGATCTCATCAAGGAACATGGTTCCGGTGTCGCACTGTTCGAACTTGCCGATCTTCCTGCTGTCGGCCCCGGTGAACGCGCCTTTTTCATGCCCGAAGAGCTCGCTCTCGAGAAGGGCCTCGGGTATGGCGGAACAGTTTACCGGGAGGAAGGGTTTGTTGATCCTTTTGCTGTGGTGATAGATCGCCCTGGCTATCAGCTCCTTACCTGTCCCTGTTTCTCCCTGTAATAGTACAGTCACGTCGCTTGCCGATATCTGCCCGATTTTCTTGAATATATCGAGCATCACAGGGCTCCTGCTTATGATCCTGTCGCCTATGTCCTCCCCGGTCTCCTCAAAGGTCACAGGGACAGACATCTTTTTGTCCATGATCGCCTTTTCGACAAGTGCTATCAGGCTGTTGTTGTCAAAGGGTTTTGTGAGATAGTCGTAGGCCCCGTACTTCATCGCGGTTATCGCCTTGTCCGATGTGCTGTGGGCCGTCATCATTATAACAGTGATGTTCGGGTAGAGAGATCTCAATTTCTGCAGGGTCTCGAGCCCGTCCATCTTCGGCATAGAGACGTCCATGATTACGAGGTCGGGGTTTTCCTTGCGTGCCTGCTCAACGCCTTCTATTCCGTTGTTTGCAGTAATGACTTCATAACCGCGCCTGCTCAGGACCTTCTTGAACGAATAACAGACCCCTTTTTCATCATCTACAACGAGGACCTTACTCATTTACATCTCCCTTTGGCAGCTTTACTGTAAAGACAGTGCCCTTTCCTTCCGTGCTGTTGAAGAACAATTTTCCTCCGTGTGATTTGACTATATTATATGCAATTGAGAGCCCGAGTCCAGTTCCCTGGTCCTTTGTCGTGAAAAAAGGATCGAATATCTTCGAGCGTATGTCTGACGGGATACCGCCGCCTTTGTCCCAGATCATTATCTCAACGAAGTCATCCTCTGATTTTCCGGAGACCCTTATGTCTCCACCCTCGGGCATCGCCTGTATGGAGTTCATTATAAGATTGAGAAAGACATGGTCAAGGAGCGACCTGTCGGCCTTGACAGTCGGAAGGTCCTCTATCATGTCCTTATGAACGGTTATGCCGGAATGCTCGATGTCATAGGTGGCAAGAGAAAGCACACGGTCCAGAAGGTCGTTCAGATCCACGTCGGCCATCTTGAACCCTTTTTGTTTCACGAACCCCATGAAGTTGGTGAGGATATTGTCTATTCTTTCTATCTCGCTGCTGATGACCTCCGCATCCTCTTTTGTCATGTCGGGCTGTTCTTGATAGGCCTGAAAAAGCATCTTCAGTGTGGTCATCGGGTTTTTGAGTTCGTGCGCGAGACCCGCCGATATCTGGCCGATAGATGAAAGTTTCTCGGCCTGAAGTAGGTGTGTGTATGTATACGCCTCTTCCATTTTTTCCTGCGCTGTCTTGAGCTGCATCGAGAGCCTGTTGAAATTGCGCGCGAGGTATCCGATCTCGTCCCCGTACGGGACATCCACCCTCTCTCCGAACTTCCCCTTGCCCAGGACCTTTGTGAATTCAACGAACTTGTTAAGCGGCCCGGTGACCATTCTGCTGAAAATGAATGAAGCGATGAATCCTGTGAACATCACAATGATAATAATAGGTATGGTCATATACCTCATTTTTACGAGTGTCTGCCTCAGACCTTCTTCCCTTATACCCACATGGAGCTCCGATTTGGTTCCAGGAAAGACACTTATGCCGACATCCCGTATATAACCTGCTTCCGTATCAAGGAACTGGATGTTCCGGATTCTGCCGGAAAGGGGGTTCCATGACAGTATGCCGGGCGGTGTCCCGTTATCAAAGGTGTGGGCGAACATTCTTCCCTCTTCATCGGTAACAAAAATATATTCAATGTCTTTTTCCTTGTCAAGGACCTCATTGAATGCCTTTGCTGTCTGGAAGTGGTCTTTCAGCACTATGTTATTGGCTATCCTGTCCGAGAGGTTGGCTGTAATGGAGACGGCCTTTTTTTCGAGCTCTCCCCTGAAGGCGTTAATGACCAGGGCGCGTATCGGCAGCAGCGTAAAGAAGACCACGCTGACAGCGATCACTGTTGTGAGGATGGTTATCTTTGTTCTTAATTTCATTCGCTTAACAGCCCGTATTTTCTTGCAAGCATTTTTATCTTGTTAAGCTCTGGTTCATCGACCTTTGTAAAGCCCATCGTCATTTCGGTCCTGTCCCAGTCAAAGAGCATGCTTTTGTGTTTTCCAGCCGGTTCAAAGGCGATAAGGGCGGACCTTATCTCTTCAACGATCTCTTTGTCAAGGGAGGTATTGTAGGCGATAACAGTGCTCGGGTACGGCTCGGACACCTTTAAGATCTTTATCTCTCCGGCAGCTGCCATGGACCTTGCCAGTGTATTGTCAATGCCTGCGGCGTCGCACTCCCCGTTCAGGACGGACCTGACGGCGTTCACATGCGACGCCGTATATTTATATTGACTAAGGTCGTTTAGAGTGACACCGGCGTCCTCGAGCATCTTTCTCGGTATGAGATGCCCCTGAGTGGACATCTTCGCCCCGAACGCGAAACACTTGCCCTTCAGGTCTTTCAGGTCCTCTATCTTGCTGTCCGGTGCCGCTATGATCGCGGCATGATACTGGGGGTCGCCTTCTTTATTGATCCCGCTCACAAGATATTTTATCCCGTATTTCTGTTCGGCGATAACATAGCTCAAGACGCCGACAGCGGCGAAATGGGTCTTGCCCTTGCCGAGGTTCTTGATCGTATCTTCATATCTTTCGGTGAACTTTATCCGGAACCTCCTCCCTGTGGCCTGTTCGAGGTATTTAAGGAAGGGGGTGTAGATCCTTACCTCCTCTTTCGGGCCGAGCCTGAGGTCGAACCCGAACATGAGGGTGTTCGGTTGAATGTGTTCCGTATCCGGCCCTGTATCCCCGGCCCTTTTGTAGAGACTGACCTCTTTCGGGGTCTCTTTTTTTACACATGAGGGCAGGATAAGAACGAAGAAGAGGAGGAATATCAGGACGGGCCTTATCTCTTTTTGCATATATGGAAAAGTCGACATTATCTGAGTAACCCTTGAATTATCAAGTACTGAAAGGTAACCATTATTATAACTTAACAGATCCATAATGTGATATGCTGGATTTAATCA
>BDTS01000041.1 GCA_002897915.1 bacterium BMS3Bbin09
AACTCTCCCCACCACTTTAATTGATACTCGAAAAACTCTGCCCGTTCAGGTACGGTGAAATATATGACAGCCAGAAACATCACAACCAGCATATATATAATGAAAAACAGATCTCTTTTGCCGTCGTCCATCATCTTATATCCTCACCTTTGAGGTTTTCCAAACTTTACTATTTCGTATTTGTCATCAGCATACACAACCTTGAATTTTTCTAGAAGATTGCCCATCCATCGAAGGGAATAAAAAACACTTCTCTCCTTTTCGATCCATGTATCTTCAACGGACCCCTTTTTGAGTAATATATATGTTACGTTATTTTTTCTAAGCTCTTGCAGCCATTTTTTATAATTGTCTGACTTTATGTAAACTACCCTGTTTGAAAATTCCCTGTTCCAAAGGGGGCCGGTAAAGACAGGCTCGGAGGGGTCCAGTGCAAAGCTCTCAAATGTATATGCAAGGGTATCACCTCTTGATACATTATTGTTTATCCATGTCCAGTAACCGTATACGTCCCTGACCTTTATGTCCAGGTTGAAAGGTTTATGGCGGGACAACGTGCGTTCATTGGCGGACAGGAGAAGAAACTCCCTGATCTGCTCTGGCATAATGCAGGGTGAATTAATGGTCAGAAATGTGTATGCTGCAAGCAGTAGCGCAATAGCCCTTAATGCGTTTTCCCTTTTGTTGAAATAATCCATTACCAGTCCGAAAGAGAGTGCGCCGGAGCCTACTGCGTACATAACATACCTTGTGGCCCAGTTTCTCGGTTGAACAAGGTATGTAATAATAATAATCAGGATGACAAACAGGAAATTGTATTTTTTCTTTGCTGCTGAATAAATGACTGAAAAAACAATGCCGGGCAGAAACAGGATAAACCATATGGGCCCGAATCCGCTTAATCTCGAGTCATACATGTAATAGCTGACCCTCTCAAGCCATACATGGAAAAGCCTTGCGAAATGGCCTAGATTGTTGAAGATTTCGGGTACAGACTCACCCCACCCCTTCCTCAGACCTTTAAAGATAGTGACATTGAAAACGGAGATATCCAGGTAATATACGGGGTTGCCATGAAATATCCAGTTTCTGATGTACCAGTATCCTCCAATCAAGATAACGGGTGTTATAAAATATACCGTATATGTCTTTAACCCCTCTTTCAGCAGGTATCTCTTCTTTGCGGGTATGGTGTTTAACATTGCAAAGTTTTTTATGAATTCCCTTACAACAATCGCGCTTGCTATCGCAACAATAAAGAAGGGGCCGATTGGTTTTGCACCTAACAATATCCCTGTTGCCACCCCTGACATTAGAACTGGAAATTCTCTTTGTTTCAGAAGTAACGCTTTAGCATTAAGATCGGTATAATCTTCCAGGTTGTCATACATGAGGAAGTTGATAGCGATAAGAAATAACATGGATACGGCAACATCGACATAGTTTATTGTTGACTGCAGAATTAATACAGGGGTAAAGAAGAAGAGGAGGGCCGAGTAGATGGCGTATTTTTCATTTATTTTTAGTTTGACGGCCATGCTGTATATGGTAATGACACCTGCAAGCGTAAAGAACAACTGGCTCAGATCCGCTATGACATCACTTTTCAGGAATATAATGTTCCAGAGGAAAAACAGGTTTATGTTTTTAGGGAATATGTTCATGTACTGCTGGACAAATGAAGGCGTGGGGTTTTCCATTATTGTGCCGCTCTGCATGATCTGTCCCACCATGGGGAGGTGGTAATTGAGCGCATCCCATGAATATGACGGGAAGAGATACCCCAGAAAGATTGTCCAGCATACTGATATTACGAAGAGTATAAAAATAGATAATAATACAAGGTCTCCCCTGATAATTTTGAAAATACGGATAGTCTCATCACGAATTTCATCCAACAAACCTTTGCTTCCACCTGAGACCACTGCCAGGACCAATACACCTGATGATATGAGAGCATTGAGCAGAAAGAGGGGAGTAGAATAGAGTTTTTCAAATACAACGCCCAGCAGCAATTCAGTTATTATTATCTGTGCGAGCCCTGCTATAAATACAGCTATCAGCCTGTCAGTAAATATCAGTACATCTCTTTTCCTGAAAAAGAAAACATACCAGGAGGAAAACAAAAGGAGGTTTATGATTATATAGGATAGAATGTTCAATTAATCAAGGCAGTTCCAGAATTTTTTGAAACCGCAGTCCGTCATTTCATGATAATATTTAAATTGCTCTTCAGACTTATCCTTCATTCCCATCTTTTCATACAAAACAGCAATGTCCCATAAAGCAAACCTCTGCACAGGGTCTATCTTAAGGACCTTACGATACTGTTCAAGGGCCTTGTCATACTTTCCGGTTGCCTTATAAATATATGCTATGTCAGAAAGCGCATAGGTATTTTCGGGGTTAAGCTCCAATGCCTTCATATATTGTGCAATAGCCTTGTCATACAACTTTTTTTCCCTGTATATATACCCCAGGTCATAGTTAGCGTGGGGATGTTCAGGGAAAAGAGCAAGAAGCTTCAGGTATACCCCTTCGGCTTTGTCCATATCGCCCATATCCTTATACATAAGTCCGAGTTGATACAGGGCATACGCGTTTTCCGGATCAAAGTCTGCTGCCTTTGTGAATTGCTCTATGGCTGCATCCTTGGACCCCATTGTCTGAAAAAGGACGGCCATAAGTGTATGTCTGTTATTGAAGACGTATAGAGATAATATTAATAAGAGTGCAACTGTTGCAAGAAGAAGTATTTTTTTTTAAGCGGTGTTTTCATAAGCGTAAAAAAAGGTGCTTCCCGTTTGAATTGATCCTATGTTCAATGGAAAGCACCTTCAGTATTCAGATGGTCTATATTTAGTTTAAAGTGATATGGCCACTGCCAGGGCGAAAGTATCACCGATCGCAGCGTCCCTGCCGTACAGATCCCTGGTGTATGATAATACGACCTGTGTGCCGGATTTAACTGTAAATGCCAGTCCGATCTGACCGCTTAAGCTCTCTGCTTCAAGACCAAGGGTGCTTTTTATTAGTACTACATCCTCGTGCCAGTCCATTCCCGGGGGAATGCTGTGATCTATCAGTCCTTGTGAAACTTCCGCATTTCCTACCGGCTTATTGTAGGCAAGACCGCCCCTTATTGAGAGCCATGGAAAGGCGTTGTATCCGCCGTTTAGAGTAAGTAGCATCTGGTCTGATGGCTTAAAAGTAATATCTGATCCGATCTTGCTATTTTCAAATCTGTATTTGTATTCGATACTAAATACGGTGTATCCCCAGTTAAAACCCTTTCCGAATAAAAGCTTTGTGGTCGCATCATACTGACCTTCACCAAGGCTCTGCACGCTGAATGGGTCACCATAGTCATATGCTTCTGGGATCTTAAGGTCGAATTGAACAGATGATAATATGTTCGCCCCGATATTGTCGCTCAGTTTATGTCTTACACCGAGAATTATATCGCCAATCCCGCTCGGGCCGTCCTTGTCCGAATATCTCTGAACGTCATTGGTTTTCTGCCAGTCCCATCCGCCGGAGAAAATGACCGTGATCTTGTCAGTAAGGCCGTACTCCCCGTAATATGTGATCTTTGTAGACGTGAACTCTTCTGAAGGGATCACGTGGGTTCCGGAGTGCAGGTTGTTAATATTACCGCCAAGCTGGTTGCTGTCGTAGCCCAGACTAGTGAATTTTTTTATTGTCTTATAATGACTGAATGACAGTTGATTATAAGAATGGCCCTTTGCCTGGGTCCATGCTGCAAAGGCATTGCTCGAGATAAACACGAATCCGACTAAAAACAGAAATAATAATAATATTTTTTTCCTCATAATGCAGCTCCTTTTTAATAAGATTTAATTATTTGAAAAAATAAATTATTTTTATTGATCAATGTCTTAATTTAATTAAGTTGCTATTACATCTTCAGTATTTCTTTTTGAAATAAAATGACGTATAATACGGTTAGAAGCTATAGCTCCTAATACTACTTGAAAAATCGATAAAAATGCAACATAAAAATATCCCACCTGGAAAATCATGAGGAACGGAATAGAAACGTATATTTTATTAACAAATGCGAAATAAATGTTGAATGTAAAATAGATCCCGAGAAGCAGTTCTATGATAACGAGCAGGTCTATTCTACCTTTGTATTTTTTATCTGCCCAGCGGTCTTTTTTCTCTTCTATCATATATTTAGGAGTTCTTTTGAACTCGGTCTGTTTGTTGAAGACTGCTTCGAGCACAGCCCTTGAATTATTGACCGAAAGTCCTATGCCCAATGACATTAACATGGGCAGGTAGACCAGTCTCGATTTCCAGTCCTTGTATGCCTCTTTTTGCGAGCAGGCATAAAAAAATGAGATGCCTATGGTTGCTATTAGCAAGAACGGCACATCGGTCAATATCATATGGAACCATCCGATATTGATCCTTGCGATCATTGATGGGTAGATCAGAACCGACAATATCAGCATCAGCAGGTAAGACATGTTGTTCGTCAGGTGAAAAAATGCTTCCACTTTTACTTTTAGGGGGAGATCGCTTTTCAGAATTTGTGGAAGAAGCTTCTTTGCTGTCTGTATCGAGCCCTTTGCCCAGCGATGCTGCTGGCTCTTGAATCCGTTGATTTCAACGGGTATTTCCGAAGGAGAAAGCTCATCTTTCAGGAAAATGAACTTCCATCCCTTCAACTGTGCCCTGTAACTCAGGTCCAGGTCTTCCGTAAGTGTATCGTTCTGCCAGCCGTCGGCTGTTTCAATGGCTTCTTTTCTCCAGATACCGGCGGTACCGTTAAAATTGAAAAACCTGCCGGACCAGTTCCTTGCCGTATGCTCTATCACAAAATGGCCGTCAAGCATAATGGCCTGTATTTTGGTAAGAAATGAATATTTTCTGTTCAGGTAGCTCCATCTTGTCTGGACCATACCCACGGATTTGTCGCTGAAATAATGGACAGTTTTCTGGATAATATCGCTTTGAGGCACAAAATCCGCGTCAAAGACTGCAATGAACTCACCCTTGGCGGTCTTCAGCCCGTTTGATAATGCTCCTCCCTTGAAACCATCCCTGTTGGTCCGGTGAATATGATTTATATCAAAACCCTTTTCCTTGAATTCATTTACGCAGCTCCTGGCCAGATCAGCTGTTTCATCTGTTGAATCGTCAAGGACCTGTATATCGAGGAGCTCTCCGGGGTAATCAATGCTGCAGGAGGCCGTGATCAACCGCCTTGCGACATATATCTCGTTATAGATCGGGAGCTGTATGGTGACACGGGGAAGTTTGTCCAATTTGTTCTTGAGAACAGGTTTGTTCTTTTGGGATCTATAGTACAGGTATACTATGTAGTAGCGGTGGGATGCGTACATAAATACCGTAATTAGTATAAAGAAATAAACTGCAAGAAACAGATATAAGAGCATTTCGTATGATCCTTAATATCAATATTAGAAACAGCTGGGACAAAGAAAATTATCAACAAATTATAACATACTGCTTTGAATTGGCACAATCAGAAATTTTAATAGGTCAATTATTAAGATTGGAATAGTTTTTTTCAGTTATTTGTTTACGTTTTTACGCAATTAAAAAATAAAATATTTATTCAAATGATTTATAATAACAAACGTTTCCAGCATTCAAAAAATGATTTCCTGAAAGGGGATACATACCGCTAAATGGAAGATATTGGCAGTAAGCCTGATTTTGACTGGTCCATTATATTAAAGGCGCTGGCTGATGAGAACCGACTGCAGATCATTAATGAGCTTTTAAAGAATGAGGCGTCTGTGCAGGATCTGTCGGACAGGCTTAAAATAAAGACATATAATATGTCGAAGCACTTGAAAATATTGGAGACAAGCGGGCTGGTTAAGAAACGCAAAGAAGGCATTCACAGGATCTATTATATTACGGAGCATTTTAGATCCCGCCTGTCTGACGATAACCAGGTATTGGATCTGGGTTGCTGCAAGTTTATGTTTGGCGCACAAAGAAAGTAGTTCCAGGTATAGACCTACTGGGTATTCCAGCTTTTTAATTGATTTTTATTGAAATCTTTTATTTGAGCTAAAGTTTAGATCAGGAAAGTCCGTTAAAGATATAGAACCATTCCATTTTCATTGTTTAAGATTAACTAACTGTCAATAAATAGAAAAATCAGGAGTAAGGCCATGACAAACAAGTCCAGCGAAAACAAAGGATCAAAAGAGATCAATGACGTTTACCGTGACATTGTGGTTTCAACCAACACCCTTATATGGCGTACAGATGCCGAAGGACGTTTTACATTCTTAAACCCGGCATGGGAAAAGATATACAATTACAAGATCGAAGAGATGCTCGGCAAGCCTTTTTCAGATTTCCAGGTGCCTGAGGCAGCGGGACACTATATCAATGCATTCAGGGACTGTCTTATAGGCGAGTCAATAATCGGGCATGAGACGGCCTTTTCCTCAAAGGGAGGGGACGAGATACATCTGGCGATAAACATGATACCTCTGCATGATGATAAGGATGCGATTGTCGGTATCCAGGGCACGGCTTTTGATATAACTGAACGTAAACATGCCGATGATATTCTGCAATACATAAGCGCTAAAGATGAGCTTACCGGTCTGTATAATCTCCATACTTTTTTGAGCATGACCGAACAGCAGATAAGGACGGCCCACCGGGAGAAAAAGGATATCCTTATAATTTATGCCGGGCAGCAGAATATCAAAAAAATAATTGAAGAGCATGGAGAAGAAGCGGGTGACCGGGTCATAATTGATGCAGCAAATATTCTCAGGAAGACATTCAGAGAAGCGGATGTTCTTGCCAGGACAGGTGGCTCCGAGTTCGTGATCTCCACACTAGTTTTATCAAAGGACGGGGAGAAACTGATATTTTCACGACTTCATAAGAATATCGATGAGTACAATAAGGACAAAAACGGCTCCCTCAAGCTCTTGATGAGCTTTGGTACTTCGTTTTATGACCCTGAGAAACCGGTTTCGATCAACGATCTTCTCTCGACCGCAGATGATGAAATGTATAAGAACAAGTATAGCTGAGCAAGTGGTCTGCAAAGAGGGTTTTTAAGTCCAATTTATATGGATGGCTGTATCTTCCTGAGCACAAGTACTGCGTTTGCCCCGCCGAAACCGAATGAATTCGTGATCGAGACCTCTATATCCCTGTTTATTGCCGAGGTTGCATAGTTCAGGTCACAATCCGGATCAGGTTCTTCAAGATTGATAGTTGGAGTGATGATTCCGTTGCTGATCGAAAGCGCTGTGACAGCGGTCTCTACCGCGCCAGCCGCGCCGAGCATATGCCCCAGCATGGATTTACATGAGCTTATTTGAATATTGCTGCTCTGTTCTCCGAATACTTTTTTGACCGCTTCCGTCTCCGCACTGTCTCCGAGTTTGGTCGATGTTGCGTGAGCGTTAATATAGTCAACCTCGTTGGTCCTGATGTTAGCGTCAACAAGGGCGTTTTGTATCGCCAGTACCTCGCCTTCACTGTTTGGCTGTGTCATGTGAAAGGCGTCGGAAGACATGCCGTAGCCGGAGATCTCAGCATATATCCTTACCCCCCGTTTCAATGCGTGATCCAGTGACTCAAGGACAAGTATCCCGGCACCCTCGGCTATTACGAAGCCGTCCCGTTTATTATCAAAGGGCCTGCTCGCTTTTTCGGACTCGTGGTTTCTCTTCGAAAGGGAGCCGGAGGCGCCATAACCCCCGACAGCTATTCTACATATGGGCGCCTCTGAACCTCCCGCAATAACAATGTCGATGTCCGAGTGACGGATCATTCTTACGGCTTCGCCGATTGCATTCGTGCCTGAGGCACAGGCGGTTGATATGCCTAGAGAAGGGCCCTTTATACCGAATTTCATGGATATATGAGAAGAGGCCATGTTGATCGTACTCGAAGACATCAAGTATGCGGAAAAAGGCCTGTTCTTCAATAGATGTTTCTCGAGCGCTGTTTCCAGGCTTGTTATTCCTCCACGGCTCGAGCCGACTACTACGCCCGCATTCCGTAAATCCCCGGAGGTCTTAAGCCCCGCGTCTTCCAGTGCCATGTCAGCGGCAGCGGTTGCATAATGTATAAAAGGATCCAGCCTCAGGATATCCTTCCTCGATATATAGCTTTCAGCGGAAAAACCCTTTAATTCACCAGCGATCCTGCTCGGAAGCCCTGAAGGGTCAAATCTTGTTATTTGACTTATGCCGGAACGTTTCTGGAGCAGGTTTTCCCATGTTTCCTGTATCGTGTTCCCGAGCGGGGTGACCGCTCCAATGCCTGTTATAACAACCTTTTTCATGGTCAGTTATATTAGCATAATTACTTTGGGATTCTGGTAGTCTCCCCTTTTATCCACAGGATAAGTTTCGTACGATATAGATGAAATAATAGATTTCACTATATCAACTCAGCTATATACCACAGGCATAAGTCTCATTGAAGCGGATGCTATGCACCACTTAATTCGGCTATATAGAAAAAAACGTATTACGCAGGGTATTATATGGACATGCCAAAAAAGAAACTTACACATATTGACAGCAGGGGCAGGGCGTCCATGGTCGATGTTACGAATAAAGTGATAACAACCCGCGAGGCCATTGCTACCGGCTCTGTTCTTATGAAGAAAGAGACCCTCAAGTTGATCACTAATGATAAAATTGCCAAGGGTAATGTCTTTGAGACAGCTCGCCTAGCCGGGATCATGGCTGCAAAGAAGACGTCCGGCCTCATACCTCTATGTCACCCTCTCATGATCACTTCTGTCTCTGTTGACTTCAAGCCGGTCAAGACAAAGGGGAGGGTTGATATCATTGCGAAGGTAAAGTGCGCGGGCCGGACCGGGGTCGAGATGGAGACTCTGACCGCCGCATCAATTGCTGCACTCACCATCTATGACATGTGCAAGGCCGTTGACAGGGGGATGGTCATTTCGGATATCATGCTGCAGGAAAAAAGGGGCGGTAAAAGCGGGGTCTGGAAGAGGAAATAAGGATTATTCCCTTTCAGCAATAGCAAAACCAAGCATCACTACGTTACAGACCAGATCTTCCAGCTGGCTATAATCATATTTCAATTGCGCCGCCCTTAAGCAAGCATAATATATGTTTTTTTCTTCTTGCTTGATTACTGCGGGAGCTATGCTTTTTTTCAAAAGCATAGCTGTTAAAATTAATCTTCCGATGCGGCCATTACCATCAGAAAATGGATGAATCTGCTCAAATCTTGCGTGAATATTTGAAGCATGCGCAATATTATCTTTTTGCCTTTTGCTTATATCCTCGATAACATCATTCATTAAAGTCGGAACCTTAATATAGTTTGCCGTAGGCACATTAGAACCAACAATGCGGACGCCATGCCTGCGATAAAAACCCGCATCCTCATTGATTCCATTCATCAAAATACTATGCAATTTTAATATTAAATCTTCGTTGATTTTTTTTGCGCCTGCAAGATACCTGAAAAGATATTGCAAAGCTGCTTGATGATTTTTAACCTCAAGCTGTTCAATCAAGCTTTTATTAGGTATTGATTTATTGTTAAATATAATATCGGCCGTTTCATCTTCCGATAAAGTTGAACCCTCTATCTTGTTAGAATTATATGTAAGAGAAAGCAGGAACTGATCATAAATGTCGGAATTTTTCAAGATTATATTCAGGATATTCCGATTCTCATTCGATTTTTTCACTATCAACTCTTTTTGGGCCGCCAAGACAGTTTCGGGTATTGTTTTTTGCCCAGTATAAGCTTTGTATAATGCATCAATTGCATCTTCCTGTTTTTTTCTCGGTTTGGCTTTCTCATTCCACCAATTATTCAACGCGACAAAAGATACGCCGATTTTGGCGGCCATTTCAGTCTGCGTCAGTCCCGATATGTCTTGAATAATTTTAAGCTTTTCTTTGGTATTCATAAGACCATATTAGCAAACTTTATAAAGTTTGTCCATATCTATTGACTTTATAAAGTTACAGCTGCAGGAAAAACGGGGATGTCTATTTATATCTTTTTACTTCAAAGCGGTAAAGCTCCATTTCTTCAGCCGAATGTATTCCGGCCTTCATGGCTGCTATGCGTATCTGTTCCTCCGGTGTGTCGACTCCTTCTATGTCAGGAAGAAGAAGCCCCCTGTGTTCGCCGCTCTTTACGATAACGCCGTATTTTCTCGGGTCAAGTTCATCCTTGCCGCTGATCCTTTCGGGTTCCGAGAGCACATCAACGGAATATTCGAGTTTATCTATTTCAGCAGGACTAACAGGGGGGAACCTGGGATCCTGGGTTGAAGCGCTCACAGCGTTTTGTATGATCTCGAGCGCGATACTTTCTCTGGTCGGCTGGAATGTGCCGATGCAGCCCCTCAGTTCACCTTTCTTTTTGATACTTACGAATACACCAGCTTCTCCGGTCATTTCCGCAGATAGGTTGGCTGGCGGCTTGATAATGTCTCCGTTTCTTACATATTCTTCGATGGTATCTTTTGCGAGTTTTACAAGTGGATGCATATTACGATATTACCTGTTACGGTTCTATTTTTTTCTCTCAAGGGCATAATTGGCGATGGTAATTAAAGACCTCTTCTCCATTGAATCATCAAAACGGTCAAGTGCTGACTTGCCTTCTTCCAGGAGTTCAGCGGCCCGTGCGGACGCCTTTTCTATGGACTTGTGTTTGTTTAGCATCTCAAGTACATCGGCGAGGTCTTTTTCGGTAATAGATTTTGAACGGATGATTTCTTTGACCCTCGTGGTCTCGCTTTTGCTTGTGTTCCGGAGCATATAAATGAGGGGCAGGGTTGTTTTGCCTTCTTCCAGGTCCTTGCCGAGTGTCTTGCCAAAGACCTTTTCTTCTGCCGTGTAATCGAGTATGTCGTCTGCTATCTGGAATGTGAAGCCGAAGTTGAGCCCGAATTTTGCGAGCGCGTCAACTTCTTCGTCTGTCCCGCCCCCGATCACCGCACCGCCTTTGCAGGCAGCGGACATCAGTATCGCGGTCTTGCCCTGTATGATCTTCATGTAATCCTCTTCAGTTATATCGGGATTACCCTGTTTGCTGAGCTGGATCAGTTCGCCTTCACTCATCTTTGCGGTGGCAGTGCATAGAGCGTCCATTACCCGCTGTTTCTGCAGGAGGTTTGCGAGTCTGAGTGCATTGGAGTAGAGGAAGTCGCCAACAAGTACAACGACCTGGTTGCCCCATAGTGAATGGGCCGAGGGTTTGCCCCTCCTCAGGTCAGCACCGTCCACGATATCATCATGGATCAAAGAGGCCGCGTGGATGAACTCGACACTGCTTGCAAGGGTACTGACCTCATCTCCGTTCTTCCTGAAAAGTTTCGCGCTCAGGATCGCGAGAAAGGGACGGACCCTCTTGCCGCCGGCGGAAAATATATGATTGCCGACCGCATTGATCGCGGGCGCAACCGGCGCGAGTATCTCCTGCATCTTGTCCTCGGTAGCCTTGAGGTCAGCGCTGTAATGCTCCCAGATCTCTTTGATCGTCAAATTATCATTCACAGTCTTTATTCCGCCTTTAACATTATTGATTCAAGGTCAGTGCCAGGCTCGTTAAGTTTATGGAGGTCTTCGGGCCTGAAGACGCCTTTTTCGGTAATTATACCAGTTATGTACTTTGCGGGTGTCACATCAAATGCAATGTTCCTTACTTTAACACCATCCGGCGCGATCTGGGTCCCGAATATATGCGTTACTTCCTCGGAACCGCGCTCTTCAATAGGGATAAGGTCCCCGGTCGGTATTGAAAAATCAATACTACTGAGAGGAGCAGCAACATAGAAGGGGACATTGTGTTCTTTGCAGAGTACTGCAAGCATGTATGTCCCGATCTTGTTTGCAACATCTCCGTTTGCAACGGTCCTGTCTGTACCGACAATAGCAAGGTCTATTTCACCTTTTTGTAAAATGGCGCCTGAAGTGTTGTCAGGTATAAGTGTTACAGGGATATTGTCTTGCATAAGCTCCCATGATGTTAAACGGGCGCCCTGAAGGACCGGCCTTGTCTCGTCCGCGTAGACATGGATCTTCTTGCCCTGTTCAACCGCAGCTCTTATCGGTCCGGTTGCTGTGCCGTACCCGCCCGTAGCGAGTGAACCCGCGTTGCAATGGGTGATTATTGTATCTCCGTCTTTGATGAATCGGGAACCGAACTTTCCTATGGTCTTGTTGATCTCGATATCATTTTCGAGCACCCTGTTCGCCTCATCAGTCAGAAAGGTCTTCAGTGAATCGATCGATTCGTCCTTCCTTTCATCCAGGAGCTTCTTTGTCCTCTCGACCGCCCATTGAATGTTGACGGCAGTCGGCCTTGTTTCCAGAAGCGTATTGAATATTGGTTCAAGGCCCTTCATAAAATCGTCATAGCTGGATGCATTGATCGCATTGGCGCCGATCGCTATCCCCATTGATGCGGCAATGCCTATTGCAGGGGCACCGCGTATCCAGAGTTCTTTAATTCCCTTTGCGACCATTGTGTAATCTTTGCATTCCACGTAAATCACTTCCCGTGGAAGCTTTGTCTGATCGAGCATGTTTACTACACCGTTCACTAATTCGATAGTCTTAACCATTTATTCTCCTTCATATCGGTCAACTGACAGCTGCTTCTTTTTTGATTTTTATCTTTTTGATTATCATGTTTGTGATTATACCATTGAATATGCCGGTTATGACCCCGAAAAAAAGGATGATCGGACTAACTATCAATATTGCCTCTATACGTCTTACAAAGAGAAAATATGCGAGAAAGAGCTGAACGATATTATGTGTGAGCGCGCCGAAGACGCTGAGGATTACGATATTCATCTGCCTCCTGAATACGGAATACATCGCCCACATCACAAGGGTGCTTGCAACCCCGCCCCCGATGCTCATCACAAAGGCCGGCCCGAGGAAGGTCCCGGCAATGAGGCTCCTTACAATGACCCTTGTGAGTGTCACTATCATTCCGGCCCTCAGTCCGTATAGATAGAGAGTGAGGAGGGTAATGATATTTGCCAGCCCCAACCGGAGCCATGGGACCGGGGTCGGGATAAAGGCTTCAATACTGTGGAGGCCGACCGCGTAGGCTGAAAGAAGGGCGATATGAATGGCCTCGGAACGTCTCTTTTCGTCGATAAAGGGAGCTGTGCCGTTAATTTTGTTCATTTATCCGGTACTCATTTTTCAGAATATTTATTTTTTTTCTGATCCCTTCTGTAACAAAGACATTCCTGTCTCTGTCCACAAGCACTCCTTCGATCCCCATTACCTTGAGCAGACTCATCCCCTTTTCTGAGCCAAGGGCAAAGACAGCGGTCGAAAGCCCGTCCGCAATGTAACCTTGAGGGGCAATCACGGATGCGCTTATCAGGTCGGTCTCAGCAGGGAAACCGGTTGCAGGATCAATGATGTGGTGGTAGCGCTTGCCGTCTTTTATAAAAAAGCGCTGATAATCCCCTGATGTTGATATTGCCATGTCTTCCAGATAAAGAGATGCAAATAGATCTTCCCATGGTTTTTCAGACCTGGTCTCGGGTCTCGGGTCCTGAATACCGACCTTCCACGCTTTACCGGAGGCGTTTAACCCGAAACCCCTGATATCACCGGCAACAGCTACAAGGGCCGCATTGATACCTTCTGCCTTTATGGCTTTCATTGCCTTATCGGCCGCGTATCCCTTGGCGATCCCTCCCAGGTCGATCTCCATAGCTTTGTCTTCAAGATATGCCGTGGAAGATTTACCATTGATCCTTATTTTTTTGTAATTGACGAGTTTCAGGGCGCGTTCAAGCGCATCGCTGTCAGGTATTGAAGGATCGGCCGGACGTCCTGAAAATTTCCATAGCTTCAGGACAGGGGCAATCGTTGGATCGAATGTCCCGTTGGTAGCTTTTGAGATCTCAAGTGTCTTCTGCATCATCTCGAGAGTCTCTCCGCTTACCTTGACAGGTCCGGTGCCTGCTGCCTTGTTGACCGCGGTAATCTCGCTCTCGTCCGAGAAATAGTTCAGAAGCAGCTCGAGTTTCTTTATTTCAGCAAACCCTTTATCTATCGCCTCTGCAGCTTTTTCCTTTGAGGGGCTGACAACGGTTATTGTGCAGTATGTGTCCATCAATGTACGGCTTTCCTTGTACATCTTTTCCTTCCTGGTGCAGGAAGATAAAACTAGAGCAAAGAGCACAGAACACAGAACACAGACAAGGGCTGTATAGAATTTATTTATTTTCATGTTTTGCTTTCGCTCTTCCGATCTTCAGCGCTTCAGATCTTTCGAGCTTTTTTACTAGATACCGTCCTGTATGTGATTTTGGGTTAGCCACGATCTTTTCCGGAGTTCCGGAGGCTATTATCCTGCCGCCTTCTTCTCCTCCTTCGGGCCCCAGATCGATAATATAGTCGGCGCTTTTTATTATTTCAAGGTTATGTTCGATCACGATAACGGTATTCCCGGCGTCCACGAGTCCGTTCAGGACATCCAGTAGTTTTTCTATATCTATATAATGGAGTCCTGTTGTAGGCTCGTCAAGTATATATAGGGTCTTCCCGGTCGCTTTTTTACTGAGTTCTCTCGATAGCTTTATCCTCTGAGCCTCGCCCCCGGAGAGGGTGGTCGCAGATTGTCCGAGCTGTATATATCCGAGCCCGACCCTGGCAAGCGTATTCAGTTTGTTCCTTAGCGCGGGTACTGGATCAAAGAACTCGAGCGCCTGATTAACCGTCATGTTCAGGACGTCCGATATGTTTTTGCCCTTATACCTGATCTCAAGGGTCTCTTTATTGTACCTGTTGCCTTTGCAAGTTTCACACGGTACATATACATCGGGCAGGAAATGCATCGAGACCTTGATGAGCCCGTCGCCACTACATGCCTCACACCTGCCCCCGGCTATATTAAAGCTGAACCTGCCGGGCTTGTATCCCCTTACCCTTGAGTCGTGGATCTGTGAGAAGAGAGTTCTGACGAATGTGAATATTCCGGTGTATGTTGCCGGATTTGACCGTGGTGTCCTGCCAAGGGGTGACTGATCTATGTCGATGACCTTGTCGATCTTTTCAATGCCCTCAATTTCAGCATGTTTCCCGGGAATGTCTTTTGATGAATAAAGTTTTTTCGCCAGTGCCTTGTAAAGGATCTCGAGTATCAGGGTACTTTTGCCCGAGCCGGACACACCTGTAACGGATGTGAAGACTCCGAGTGGGATCTTTACGTCTATGTTTTTCAGGTTGAACTCACGGGCACCTTTTATGGTGAGAAAATCGGCGGGTTTTCTCCTCTGCAAAGGCAGGGGGATGGTCCGCTCTCCCTTAAGGAAGGCTCCTGTCTGAGAGTTTTTATTATTTTTTATATCTTCCAGGCTGCCCTCGGCAACTATCGAACCGCCGTGTATGCCGGCCAGCGGTCCCATATCGATTATATGGTCTGCCTGTTCCATCGTGTCTTCGTCATGTTCTACCACAATGACGGTATTACCCATTTCCTTTAGCCTGTTAAGGCTCTTGAGGAGTTTGTTGCAGTCCCTCGGATGAAGCCCGATGCTCGGTTCGTCAAATATGTAAAGTACGCCTGTGAGGGAGGAGCCTACCTGCGTTGCGAGCCTGATCCTCTGTGCCTCTCCGCTTGAAAGCGTAGCGGCCGGTCGGTTAATGGTCAAATAACCGAGTCCTACCTTCTCGAGAAAGGTGAGCCTCTCTTTTGTCTCCTTTAGTATTTTGGAGGCTATGAGCTTCTCTGTCCTGGTGAGCTCCAGGCTATTTATGAAGGTGAGGACGTTTTTGACGGATCTTGAAGCGAGTTCGCCTATGTTCAGTCCGTTTATCCTGACGGCAAGCGCTTCCTTTTTAAGCCTGAGTCCGCTGCAGGTCGGGCATATTTTTGAATTCCCGATGTCCCCGTCTTCTTCATCGATATTCTGAAATCCGAGCCCGTTACACTTGGGACATGCCCCGTAGGGGCTGTTAAAAGAAAAGAACCGCGGGCTGCTCTCGGGATAATTGATCCCGCATTTGGAACACGCGAGTTTGGTGCTGAGAAACAGGTCCTTTTGCTCGTCAATGATATTAATTGTCACTACATCGGTCAGCCCGGTTGCGAGATTGACAGCCCTGGAGAGATGTTTCTCAATCCCATGTTTTATGATCAGCCTGTCTATGACAATGTCGATATTATGACTTTTATATCTGTTCAGGGATATCTCTTTGGTTATATCGACCATTTCACCGTCTATCCTTGCGCGGATAAAACCTTTTTTCCTCGCTTCATACAGTTCTTTTTTATATTCCCCTTTTCTTCCTATTACGATCGGGGAGAGGACCTGGATGCGTGTTCCTTTTGGCAGAGAGGTTATAAGTTCAATGATATGCTGTGTGCTCTGTGAAGCAATGGGGTTATTACATTTATAACAGCGCAGTTTTCCGATCCTTGTATATGCGACCCGCAGGTAATCGTAGATCTCTGTTATAGTGCCCACGGTGGATCTGAGGCTTTTTGAGGTGGTTTTTTGTTCAATGGCGATCGCGGGTGAAAGCCCCTCGATGGAGTCCACGTCAGGTTTCTGGAGTTGGTCGAGGAACTGGCGTGCGTATGCGGAAAGGCTTTCTACATAGCGCCTCTGCCCCTCAGCGTAGATCGTATCGAATGCGAGGGAGGATTTGCCGGAACCTGAGGGACCGGTGATGACAACGAGGCTCTCCCGCGGTATTTTCAGATCTATATTCTTAAGATTGTGGACCCTGGCGCCTTTTACAATTATATTATTCAGCATAGATTCTTCCTTATACCCAGAGGGCATAAGTCTCATTGAAGCGGATACTGCGTACCGCTTAATTCGGCTATAAATACGCGCGAATTTTTACTATAACGCATTGCTGATATTGAATGCCAATCAAAGAAGCCCGATTATTAATATTATCCCCTACGGTCAGGATACTGAATAAATCAGGAATATCCGTAAGTTGCAGGGTTGGGATATCGAAAAAAGTATCGGCTACTTGAAAGAAATACACGAAAATCTTATAATAAAAGGTTCAAAGACTTTATTTTAACTGGAGGCAATAAACATATGATGAACAAAGATTTTCTTTTTACATCCGAGTCCGTGTCAGAAGGACATCCGGATAAAGTGGCTGATCAGGTTTCAGATGCAGTTCTTGACGCGATCTTCAAGCAGGACCCGGCTTCCCGTGTAGCATGCGAAACGATGGTTACTACCGGGATGGTCATGATCGCAGGAGAAATTACCACCTCGGCAATCGTAGACTTTCAGAGTGTAGTGCGAGAGACCATTAAACGTATCGGCTATAATCATTCTGATATGGGATTTGATTGGGAATCTTGCGCTGTCTTAACCTCAATTGATAAACAATCTGCGGATATTGCCCAGGGCGTTGATGAATCGAACGACCATGAACAGGGTGCCGGGGACCAGGGGCTGATGTTCGGCTATGCATCGAACGAGACAGATGTTCTCATGCCCGCACCGATCACCTACGCACATCGTCTTGTAAAACGTCAGGCCGAAGTTCGCAAAAAAGGCGTATTGCAGTGGCTCCGTCCTGATGCAAAGAGCCAGGTAACGTTCCGTTATGAAGATAGTAAGCCGGTCGGTATTGACGCAGTTGTGCTCTCGACCCAGCATGATCCGGACATAGAATACAAGGCACTTAAAGAGGCTGTTATGGACGAAATAATCTTACCGGTCCTGCCGGCTGACTGGATCACTCCTACTACAAAATTTCATATCAATCCCACAGGGCGTTTTGTTATAGGCGGCCCTGTTGGTGACTGCGGTCTTACCGGCCGTAAGATCATCGTGGATACATATGGCGGGTCTGCCCGTCACGGCGGCGGAGCCTTTTCGGGAAAAGACCCTTCCAAGGTTGACCGTTCAGCCGCTTACGCGGCCAGGTATGTGGCAAAGAATATAGTTGCCGCCGGCCTTGCGGACCGCTGTGAGCTCCAGGTCTCTTATGCCATAGGTGTTGCAGAACCTACATCGATCGCTATCGAGACATTCGGTACCGGCAAGATCGAAGATGCAAAGCTTATAGAGCTTGTAAGGGAGCACTTTGACCTCAGACCTAAAGGTCTTATTAAGATGCTCGATCTCCTGAGGCCTATTTACAGTGCGACCGCTGCATACGGGCATTTCGGAAGAGAGACCGAAGGTTTCCCGTGGGAAAAGACCGATCTTGCAGAGGCACTGAAAAATGATGCGAAGGTATAAGGCCTGTTAACGGCTTTTTATTAAATGTTAATACAGAAGACGAGCAGGCGATATGTCCCTGCTCGTTTTTTTAAAAGGAGGTAGTTGATGTCTACAGTAGAAAGCAAAACTAAAGACTATAAGGTTGCTGATATCAGCCTTGCGGAGTGGGGAAGAAAAGAGCTGGATATCGCGGAAAAAGAGATGCCCGGGCTCATGGCTTTAAGAAAAAAACACGGAGCTGAAAAACCTCTTAATGGTGTGAGGATCTCCGGCTCGCTTCATATGACCATACAGACAGCTGTGCTTATAGAAACGCTTGTAGACCTCGGCGCGGATGTAAGATGGGCAAGCTGTAATATATTTTCGACACAGGACCATGCGGCGGCAGCCATTGCCGTCACAGGCGTACCTGTTTTTGCATGGAAGGGAGAAACCCTTGAAGAGTACTGGTGGTGCACGAACGAGGCATTGACCTTTCCAGGAGGTAAGGGCCCTCAGCTGATCGTTGATGACGGCGGGGACGCGACCCTTTTTATTCATCGCGGATATGAGGCTGAAAACAATGCCGCTATCCTTGATGAGCCGACCGACAACAACGAACTTAAGATAATAAATTCACTACTGAAGAAAATACTGGCGGAAGAGAGCCAGAGATGGCATGGTGTTGTAAGTGAATGGAAGGGTGTGAGCGAAGAGACCACAACAGGCGTTCACAGGCTTTATGAGATGATGAATAACGGAACACTGCTCATCCCTGCTATTAATGTAAATGACTCTGTCACAAAGTCAAAGTTCGATAATCTTTACGGATGCAGAGAGTCACTTGCTGACGGTATAAAGAGGGCAACGGATGTTATGCTGGCCGGAAAGGTTGCTGTCGTATGCGGATATGGAGATGTCGGCAAGGGTTGCGCCAAGTCATTGAAAGAGTACGGATCAAGAGTAATAGTGACAGAGGTAGATCCTATTTGCGCTCTTCAGGCGGCTATGGAAGGTTACGAAGTCTGTCCTGTGGAAGACACCCTCGGTGAAGGTGACATTTATGTGACCACAACCGGCAACAAGGACATAATAAGGATAGAACATATGTCCAAGATGAAGGACCAGGCAATTGTCTGCAATATAGGGCATTTTGACAATGAGATAGAAGTTGGCAAACTTAATGCTTATCCGGGCATTGAGAAGGTCAACATCAAACCACAGGTCGATAAATATATCTTTCCCGAGGGGCATGCTATTTTCCTTCTGGCAGAAGGACGGCTTGTAAATCTTGGCTGCGCAACAGGGCATCCTTCATTTGTTATGTCAAACAGCTTTACCAACCAGACACTTGCTCAGATCGACCTCTGGCAGAACAAGGATGTTTATGAGAAAAAGGTCTACATGCTTTCCAAGAAGCTTGATGAGGAAGTCGCGAGACTGCACCTTGAGAAGATAGGGGTCAAGCTGACAAAGCTTACACAGGAGCAGGCCGATTACATTGGTGTGCCGGTTGATGGGCCTTACAAGGCGGAGCATTATAGGTACTAAACAGAGAAGCTTTCAAAGGGCGGGTCTTTTGACCTGTCCCTTTTTTAGTTTATAAGTCTAATAAGACTTATCATAGGATCCATAAGACTTATATGACCTATAATTCTTCTAGCAGTTTCAGTGTCCTATCCTTCATCTTTTTGTGCGATGCGATAGAGATGTGATTGGCGGGCAGATTGTAATGTTTCTGGGCCCAGGGTAATACGGCGCTCTCGGCAGTGACCATAAAATCCCCCTTACCCGGAGTGATCTCATCCGGGATGATCCCTGAAGGCAGTATCTTTAAGAGTGAATCAGGTATGGTCAATAATGGTTTGGGATAGAATTTGTCATTCTCTTTTTTCCATTTATAGACGGTAATGAGTTTTGTAACCGTGCCTCCAAAAGATAAATATTTGACGTTATCCCTGGGCAAGTCTTTTAATGTTTTAAAGAAGGCAGAGTCCGGCAGAAGCTCTTTGAGTGCATTGTTTTCAAGGAGGTCATAAGTCCTCTTTATTAGTTCAGATGCCGTAGAGTGCGAATCTTTCGGCAGCAGCTTTTTTATCACGGGCGCAAGCGGGGCAAGATAATTGCCGAGGCGTGACAGTGAGCTCCCTTTGTGAGGTGTTGCAACCGTTATAAGTGCCTTTATCTCCGGGACGTTTTTCTCCATCAGTTTTCTTGCGACGAGTCCTCCGCGGCTGTGCCCGATGATGGCTATTGGCTTGCCGGGAAATACCTCTGTTACATATTTCAGAATATACTCAAATTCCCTAACAGCGATGCCTATCGGGCCGGCCGGTCTTTTCTGGGTCCAGCAGACGGTATTGAATCCCATTTTAACCGCATCGGTCCAGAGGTTCTCGGGTTTTTCGGGTAGTTTGCCCACACTGAGCTTTCGTTCAGGTTTTATGGAACAGGGACGGGGTTTTCGGGCGGCGAACACCTTCATAAGGATACTTCCGCCCAGAACCCTGGAGTTCCCGGGATCGGTCCAGAAGCCCTTGTCCACTCCGAGGCCGTGGATGAAGATGACAACAGGCTTTTGTCCGCTGCCTTTATTGATGGTTATGTCTAATTGCACTTTATAGGACTTACGGCATTGTCAGTGTCTTGAGCTCACCGTCTTTATCCAGATATATGACTTCCTTTATCTGCGCGTTCCTTATCATCCTGTCACAGAGCTTGCAGGGTTTACCCGTAGCAAAGCTCATGTCTTCTTCATATCCGGCGATATAAATGGTCGCGTTCTTCATTCTGTCGGGCTGGGCGTTTATTATCGCGTTCTGTTCAGCGTGGACCGCCTCGCACAGCTCATATCTCTCTCCTGACGGCACATTTTGTTCTTCTCTGGTGCATGTGCCGGTATCGATACAGTTTGCCAGTCCCCTTGGCGAACCGTTATACCCGGTACTTATCATGACCCTGTCCTTGACAATGACCGCGCCGTATTTTCTGCGTAGGCATGTGGACCTTTTCGAGACAACCTTTGCTATTTCTATGAAGTATTCGTTCCATTCAGGACGCATATTATTACCTCTAATTATTATTATTTTGAGAAGGCTTAATTATACCACAGGCATAAGTCTCATTGAAGCGGATGCTGCGCACCGCTTAATTCGGCTATATAACAAAGAGAGAAGGGCCTTGCCTAATCCCTGGATGTTATAAAAACAGTGTAGCCTTCGTCTGCAAGTTTTTCGGCTATTGAATAGGCGCTGTCGCTGCTATTGAACTTTCCTACTCTTACCCTGTAAAACTTTTTCCCCTCTAACTGTATTGTCGTTATGTAAACGTTGTTATAATTTATTTCAAGACCCTGCTTGAGCCTGTTCGCATTTTCCTGTTCTGAGAACGAGCCAACCTGGATCGTTAATGCTGCTGAGATACCGGGTTTGATAAAGGGGACTCTCTTGACGTACCGCATGTCCCTTCCAAGGTATTTGATCCAGACCCTTCCAACCCCCTTTTTCAGATGACCTATTTTCTTTGCCGCCCCGTATGAAAGATCCAGATCCCTGCCCTTTATGAACGGTCCTCTATCGGTTATTGTCACTACAACGGACTCGTTCGTGTCGGGGTTGGTGACGCGCAGCTTTGTCCCGAATTTCATGGTCTTGTGCGCGGCGGTAAGGCCGTACATGTCATACCGTTCGCCGCAGGCCGTTTGACGGCCGTGAAAAGGCACACCGTACCAGGAAGCGGTGATGTATTCGCCTCCCTGTTTTTGCTGGTAGTCTGCCTTGGGTATCCTGTGTGTCTTTGCGCATGAAACAAGCAGTGCCAGGCCCACTATTATTATAAAGAGACGTTTCATAAGAAATAAAAATGTTCGATATATGTCAATCAGTATTTAAATAACATATATCGAACATTTAATTGGTAGTTATATGTTTAACTGCATTTTGTAAATCCGCAGTCTCTGCAGACCGCGCAGCCGCCCTCATTCTCGACCGCACCGCCGCAGTCCGGGCATGCCCCGCATAACATGGAGATATCTTTTCTGGGGGATGAGCCGTTACCGTTGGTGCTGTCGCTGTGTTCGAGATATCTTTCGATAGCCTTTGAGATCGCGTCGGAGCAGGATGCTATTTTGCCTCCGGCCGCCCATGCAGGGCTGTGGCAGCTTATTCCACGGAGTTGTTTTTCTATTTCAACGGGTTCGATATTGCTCCTGAATGCGAGGCTCACAAGTCTTCCGATAGCCTCGGCCTGGCTCGCGGCGCAGCCACCGGCCTTACCCATCTGGGTGAAGATCTCAAAGAGATTCCCGCTTTCGTCTTCGTTTATTGTAACGTACAGGTTTCCACAGCCGGTCTTCATGAGCCTGGTTGTGCCCTTTATGACGTCAGGCCTTTTCCTTGGAGTTATTTTCTGTGCAGGGGCTTCTACATCTGGTGCTGTCTCGGTCTCTTTCTGTTCGTTCTGTCTCGGAATCGAGTCGTGCCGACCTGTGGAGAGGACCTGTTCGTCTCTTGACCCGTCCCTGTAAACGGTTACCCCTTTGCAGCCGAGACCGTAGGCCATCATGTATACATCCTCGACGTCCTTAACAGTGGCGTTATGGGAAAAGTTCACGGTCTTTGAGACCGCATTGTCAATATGTTTCTGGAAAGCTGCCTGCATTCTTATATGGTCAAGCGGAGAGATATCGTGTGCGGTTGTAAATATCTTTTTTATATCGTCCGGAACTTCATCGATGTCCTGCAGGGTTCCGTGTCCGGCGATCTTCTCTATGAGTTCTCTGGACCAGAAGCCTCTCTCTTTGGCTATTTTCTCAAAGACTTGGTTCACCTCGTAAAGCTTTGTTCCCTCAAGGACGTTCCGGACAAAGGATACGGCGAAGAGGGGTTCTATACCGCTTGAGCATGATGCGAGTATTGATAGTGTCCCGGTCGGTGCAATGGTCGTTGTAGTGGCATTTCTCATTGGAGCGCCATTGGCATAGATGCTCTTTTCGAAGTTCGGGAATGAGCCTCTTTCTCCGGCCAGGGCAAAGGACTCTGTTTTGCTTTCGACCTGGATGAACTGCATTACTTCGTTGGCGAGCTTTGATGCATCGTCTGAATTGTAAGGGATGCCGAGCTGTATGAGCATGTCCGCCCAGCCCATAACACCGAGGCCTATCTTTCGGTTCGCTTTGGTTGCGGCCTCTATTTTTTCGAGCGGGTATTTATTAATGTCTATAACATTATCGAGGAAGTGGACGGCCAAGCTTACTGTTTCCTTCAGGGCATTCCAGTCTATGCCGGCACTCGCAGATGTTCCGGAAGCAGTTTCGAGGCCGTTGGTTACAAACCTGGAAAGATTGATAGATCCCAGGTTGCATGACTCGTATGCCAGAAGCGGCTGCTCGCCGCAAGGGTTTGTGCTCTCGATCGTTCCAACTGAAGGGGTGGGGTTATACTGGTTCATCCTGTCCATGAAAATAATTCCCGGCTCACCGGTCTTCCAGGCCCTATTGACTATCTCGTTGTATACTTCTTTGGCCTTTAGTTTGCTTGTCGGTATGTGTGTATGCGGATTTATAAGGTCGTACTCAGCATCGTTCTTGAGTGCGTCCATGAAGACGTCCGTCATCGCTATCGAGAGGTTGAAGTTATTCAGTTTGGTCTTGTCCTCTTTTGCGGAAATGAAATCCATGATATCGGGGTGGTCGACGCGCAGTATTCCCATGTTGGCGCCCCTTCTGGTGCCGCCCTGTTTTATTGCTTCGGTGGCTGAATCAAAGACGGTCATGAATGAGAGGGGACCTGAGGAGATGCCTTTGGTAGAGCCTACGATATCGCCCTTCGGTCTGAGTTTTGTGAATGAGAAGCCGGTGCCGCCTCCGGATTTATGGATGAGCGCGGCATTCTTTACCGCTTCGAAAATAGAGTCCATCGAATCCTCGATAGGAAGAACAAAGCATGCTGAGAGCTGGCCGAGTCTTCTTCCGGCGTTCATCAGGGTGGGGCTGTTCGGTAAAAATTTCAACGTGGCCATCAGCTCATAGAATTTGTTTTCCATGTCGGTTGCTTCTGCTTCGGATTTACCGAAATGCAGCTCTACTGATGCAACCGCCTTCGCAACTCTCCTGAAAAGTCCTTCCGGATCATCGATGATCCTGCCCTCTTCATCTTTTCTCAGATATCTCTTTTCGAGGACCTTCAGTGCGCTTGCTGACAATTTGATCTCTGTTGAAGTTGATTCCGGCATTATTGCTCCCCCTTTAATAAAAATAATTTATAATGATATTTATTATTGTTTACTGATTGCCCACCCTTTATGTGTTATTTTGCTTAATTATAAGGTTTTAAGTTTTTAGGATACATACCTTATTTAGAGTAGGTATGGAATTAAACCACAATATCTGGTATATGTCAAGTAAAAAACGCATATTTTAGAAGTCATTGGATTTTATAGGATTTTGCTGTGAAAACCTGGTTAATTAAATGTGGATTAATAATAAGAATATTATATATCACGGGCATAAGTCTCGTTGAAGCGGATTATCCACCGCTTAATTCGGCTTTATTTGGCCAAAGGTCCTTACATTGCGCAATATCGGAATTAACGGTTTTACGGGGGCTATAATGTATAATATTAACCGGGAAAGTTATATGAATGAAGTAATGATAACTTCGTGTCCTTTAGTTATAGTATTTAATGGCCGATTTAATATAGAAGTGATATAATTTATTGATCAATTCCAACTCTTTAATTAATAAGTGAAAATCGAGGTCGAACGTAATATATGGCAATAAAACTGGGGCAGTTACTTGTAAACAACAACATTATTAAAGAGGAGCAGCTGGAAGAAGCCCTTGAACTGCAGAAAAAAGAAGGCGGACGTATTGGTTCCAACCTTATCAAACTAGGTTTTCTGACGGATGAAACTCTCGTAAAATTTTTGAGCGAGCAGTACGGTGTTCCTGCTGTCAGCCTTTCTCATGAGGAAGTCGAAGCTTCCATTATTAAACTTATCCCTTATGATGTTGCATACAAGTACCAGATATTCCCGGTCTCAAGGAGCGGTGCAACGCTGACCATTGCTATGACCGACCCGTCAAACGTTTTTGCAATAGATGACGTAAAGTTCATGACCGGTTATGAGGTCAAGCCTGTTACTGCGTCAGAGACCGCTATAAAAGAGGCCATAACCAAATATTACGAACAGTCGGACGCCCTTCAGACAGTTGTTGACAGTATGTCCGGGATAGACGAGGGACTGGATCTTATACATCATGATGATGAAGACGAAAACATTGATGAATCCGAGCTGAAGAATGCGGGTGAAGAGGCGCCTGTTGTAAAGCTTGTTAACCTTATTCTTGGTGAGGCCATATTAAGGGGGGCGAGTGATATTCATATGGAGCCATATGAAAAGACATACAGGATACGTTACAGGGTTGATGGAGTGCTTTACGATGTAATGCAGCCGCCCGCAAGGCTGAAGGCTGCGCTCTCGTCCCGTGTAAAGATCATGGCCGAACTGGATATCGCGGAGAGGAGGATCCCTCAGGACGGAAGAATAAAACTGAAAATAAAGGACAAGGCGATCGATCTTCGTGTCTCAACCCTCCCCACGCTCTATGGCGAAAAGATCGTTATGAGGATACTGGACCAGAGCAACCTTAATCTCGATATGACAAAACTCGGTTTTGAGGAAAATGCCCTGAAGGACTTTCAGGAGGCGATCAATTCTCCTTTCGGCATGGTACTTGTAACCGGTCCTACCGGAAGTGGTAAGACTACAACGCTGTATTCCGCGCTGAGCACGGTTAACAGTGTTGATGTGAACATTATGACTGCGGAGGACCCGGTTGAGTACAACCTCCTGGGCGTAAACCAGGTGCATGTAAGAGAGTCTGTCGGCCTCACGTTCGCGGCTGCCCTTAGATCGTTCTTGAGGCAGGACCCGGATATCGTGATGGTCGGTGAGATCAGGGACTTTGAGACTGGTGAGATTGCTGTCAAAGCGGCACTCACAGGGCACCTTGTCCTGAGCACCCTCCATACCAATGATGCCCCGGGCACAATATCAAGGTTATTGAACATGGGGATCGAGCCGTTCCTGATCTCAGCATCGGTTGTTTTAATACTTGCACAGAGGCTCGCAAGAAAGATATGCGTGGAGTGTAAGGAGATCGAAAATATCCCTGAATCCACACTCATAAATGTAGGCTTTTCAGAAGAAGAAGTCCCTACGGTCAAGTGCTACAAAGGCAAGGGATGTACGGCCTGCGGCGGCACCGGCTACAAGGGCCGTGTCGCATTATATGAGGTAATGCCGGTGAAAAATGAGATAAAGGAGTTAATACTTAAGGGCGCGTCGACAATGGAACTCAAAAAAGAGGCGGTCAGACTCGGTATGCAGACGCTGAGGGCGGCCGGTCTTGCAAAGATCAAGGAGGGGGTCACCACACTGGATGAGGTATTGAGGGTGACATTTGCCGATTGATATAGCTGGGTCATATAATCATTGAAAATTTGGAGGGGATTCTTTAAATTAGACTATGTGCATCTTGATATATATAATATGAGATGAAACGGCTGTTTATGATGCAATTGCAAAAACCGATATGGCTGGAAGAGCTTCCTGATATTATGCAGTGCTCTTCTTTGGGAAGGGGATAAGGAATATGCCTAAAATATTTAAATGGAAAGGGAAGTCATCCAAGGGTAATATTGTAAAGGGAGAGCTTACCGCCGAGTCAAAGGAAGAAGTACAATCTTACCTCAGGAAGCAGCGCATTGTACCCAGAAATATCGCGGAGAAGCCCAAACCCCTGTTCGGCGGTATGGGTGCCACTCCCATAAAGAATAAAGACATCGTTATATTTACCAGGCAGTTTGCAACAATGATCGGCGCTGGTCTGCCGCTTATACAGGCACTGGATATTCTTTCAAAACAGACCGATAATAAGACATTCGGGACTGTCATCACGGATATAAAGGTTGAAGTCGAGGGAGGTTCCACATTTGCGGACGCGTTGAGAAAGTATCCAAAGATCTTTAACGACCTTTATTCGAATATGGTGGCAGCGGGTGAGGTTGGTGGTATTCTGGACACTATCCTTATCAGGCTCGCGGGCTATATCGAAAAGGCGGAGGCCCTTAAGGGCAAGGTCAAAAGCGCGATGGTTTACCCTATTGTTGTTATGTCTATCGCTGTTCTGGTCATTATCGTTATCATGGTCTTCGTTGTTCCGACCTTCGGGAAGATGTTCGAGACCCTTGGAGGTACGCTGCCCCTGCCAACCCAGATGATAATAAGTATGAGTGACTTTCTAAGCGGTGCCGGGGGGCTTACGGTCCTGGCAGTTGTCGTAGGTGTTATTTTTGGCATTAAACGGTTCAGGGCGACCAAGAAAGGGCAAGTGATCTTTGACCGGATCCTTTTAAAGCTGCCCATACTCGGAATACTCTTAAGAAAGGTCGCTGTAGCGAAGTTCACAAGGACGCTGGGGACACTTATAAGCAGTGGTGTTAACATCCTTGAGGGCCTCAACATAACGGCCAGGACCGCCGGCAACAAAATTATCGAAGCAGCTGTTTTGGAGGTTAGGCAGGCGGTTTCCGAAGGGAAAACTATTGCTGAACCCTTGGCAGAGTCAAAGGTTTTTCCACCTATGGTTACCCAGATGATCGCTGTCGGTGAATCCACGGGCGCGCTGGACGCCATGTGTGAGAAGATAGCTGACTTTTATGATGAGGAAGTTGATGCGGCTGTCGGAGCCCTCACTGCGATGCTTGAGCCGTTGCTTATGGTCTTTCTCGGCGGCATAGTCGGGTTTATCGTAGTTGCCATGTATCTGCCGATATTCAAGCTGATAACTCTCGTATAGTGATACTTGACCTTGTAACACAGGTATATGTTTAAAGAACTTTACAAGAGGGTGAGCGCCCTTATATATATCAGGGTTCTCCTCGTCACAATCCTGCTCGGATCGTTTTATATCTTCAAGGTAGGATATGAAAAGCTGATCCATCCCGCTGCCTTCTCTTTTTTCATAATCTTTCTTTATCTCCTGACAATAGCTTATGCCCTTATCCTGAGGCGGGTGAAGAATAAATCTCACTTTATTGCCTTCGCTTATATACAGATTATCATAGACATAATTGCTGAAACGGTGCTTTTATATATGACGGGCGGCATCGGGAGTATGTTCTCTATTATGTTCCCTTTAAGCATTCTTTCGGCCGGTATTGTGCTCAGCAGGCGCGCCTGCTACATTATTGCGACTCTGAGCAGCATTTTTTACGGGATGCTCCTGGACCTGCAGCTTTTTAAAATATTTCATATCTCCACGGCCAGTGTTTTCAGTGCCAAGGACTTCTTTTACAATATCTTCGCGCATATCGTCGCCTTTTACCTTATAGCCTTTCTGGGCGGATACCTTGCGGAGAAACTGCATAAGGCTACAAAGAGCCTTGAACATCAGGACACGGTCGTGAGCGACCTTAAGGCATTCAGTCGCTATGTTATAGAGAGTATGTCTAGCGGGGTCTTTACGACCGACCTTAACGGCAGGATTATCATATTCAACAGCTCGGCGCAGGAGATCACAAAACTTGACCATGCTGCTGTAATAGGAAAAAGGCCCGCGGACATATTTCCCTTTCTCGACAATCTGATGAACTCTCTCGGGAGGATGGAGGGTGATATAGAGTCCGGCGGCGTAATGGTTCCTGTCGGCATGAGGCTCTCGTCACTCAAGGATGGAACCGGTGAATCGATCGGTATTATTGGTGTTTTCCAGGACCTGACCGAGCTGAAGGAGATGGAGGAGGAAGTAAATAGAAAGGAAAAGTGGGCCTTCATAGGAGAGCTTTCAGCATCCATTGCACATGAACTCAGAAACCCGCTTGCCTCTCTCAAGGGATCCATCGAAATGCTGCGTGAAAAGAAGGTGTCTGAAGAGTATGCCGACTACCTGATGAAGATAGCACTTTCAGAGATGGACAGGCTTAACGGCATTATTACCGACTTTCTATTGTATGCCAAGCCCCAGGAGATAAATAGGGAATCGTTTGACCTGCAGAAGGCACTTGAGGATATAGCCGCTTTGCTGAGGAGCTCTGAAAAAAACGGGAAGGATGTTACAATAATCGCCAGACCGGCCGGTGCTCTGAACGTGAACGGGGATGCAAAAAAGCTGCAACAGGTTTTCTGGAACCTCGGTCTTAACGCGGTCAATGCCGCGCCCGACAAGGGTGTTATAGATATTTATACTGAACAAAGATGGAATGTTGTCGAGGTTGTCTTCAGTGACAACGGGCCCGGTATTGACCCCGATGATATGGAGAGGATATTTTATCCGTTCTTTACGACTAAGGAGAGCGGCACCGGTCTCGGTCTTTCGATAGCTATGAAGATCGCGGAGGAACATGGAGGGAACATCATTGCCGAGTCTAAAGGTCCGGGCAAAGGCTCAACCTTCAGGGTGATATTGCCGTTGAGTAATAAGTGAACATGTATCCTGAAGTGTAATTATTAATGATGGTTTTCATTTCAAAAGATAAATAAAATGGCAGAGTCAAAAGGAAAGATACTGGTTGTTGACGATGAGAAGAGCATGCGGGAGATCCTGCAGATCTTCCTCGAAAATGAGGGTTACAGCGTTTCAGTTGCCAGCAACGGTGCGGCGGCCATTGAGGACATTAAAAAGGATATATTTGATCTCATAATAACCGACATGAAAATGCCGAAGGCGAGCGGACTCGACCTTCTTAAGAGCACAAAGCAGGTCTCACCCGATACCATAGTGGTGATAATCACCGCCTTTGGCAACACCGATTCGGCAGTGGAGGCTATGAAGCTCGGGGCGTATGATTATCTTCAAAAGCCCTTTCAGATGGACGAGATCAGGCTGGTAGTAAAGAACGCCCTTGAAAAACAGGAGCTCAGGAAGGACGTTTCTGTTCTTAAGGAACAGTTGAAGCCTTATTCCCTTGAGAACATTATCGGTTCATGCCCCTCGATGCTCGAACTCTTCGATATGATAAACAGAACCTCTTCAAGCAGCGCCAATGTGCTCATCACGGGAGAGAGCGGAACTGGAAAGGAGCTTGTCGCAAGGGCAATACATAACCTCAGCCAGAGGAAGGATAAACGTTTTGTGGCCCTCAACTGCGCCGCGATCCCCGAGGGGCTGCTCGAGAGCGAGCTCTTTGGTTACATGAAGGGCGCGTTTACCGGGGCGGCGAATAACAAGGAGGGGATGTTCGAGCTTGCTAACGGAGGGACACTCTTCCTTGACGAAATAGGAGAGATGCCCGTAAGCCTCCAGGCAAAAATACTGAGGGTCATTGAAGGCGGCACGTTCCTGAGGGTCGGAGGAGTAAAAGAGATAAAGGGCGATGTAAGGCTGGTTGCTGCCACGCACAGGAAACTTGAGGATCTGATCGATGAAGGGACCTTCAGGGAGGACCTCTATTTCAGGCTTAACGTTCTCTTTGTAAAGATCCCGCCGCTGAGGGAACGTAAAGACGATATTCCGCTCCTGGTTGATCACTTCCTTGAAAAATTCAGCGGAGGCAAGATGCGATTTTCTGGTGACGCCGTCCGTATGATGAAGAACTATAAATGGAAGGGCAATGTAAGAGAGCTTGAGAATATTGTAGAGAGAGCTGTTCTGCTCTGCGATACGGAGATCATAGACATTGACTACCTGTCTGACAAGATCCGTTCCGGGCCGGCTGCCGAGGCCGTGTCAGTGCCCCAGGGCGGTATTGATTTCGAAAAGATCATGGAGGATACGGAAAAGGCCTACCTCATCAAGGCTCTCGAGAAGACAAATGGTGTCATGACAGAGGCCGCTAAACTCCTCAATCTTTCCTTCAGGTCATTCCGGCATAAACTGAAGAAGTTCGGGATAGATAAAAAGAAGATTACGGATTAAAACAGGCAAGAGGCGATAGGATTCTGTTCTTGCCCATAACCTAAAGCCCTGTCTGCCGACAGGCAGGCCCGAGCCTTTTATTTTTCCCGCTTTACAGGTTCTCTACCTGACTTGTTGATAGCATAGCTCCCCGGTTCTCCGATAAATGGCAGTGCGAGCAGCCACGGCAGGGTTAGTTTTTTTGCGTCCCTGAATTGGGCCAGCCCGATGGTCATGCCTTCGTGCCCTGCAACGGGCTGAGGGCGGTAGGTGCCGAAAAGGCGGTCCCACCATGGGAAGCTAAATCCAAAGTTGCTGTTCGTCTCCCTGATCGTGACCGAATGGTGAACCCTGTGCATATCGGGGGTGACAACAAGGAGCCTCAGCATTTTATCGATACCGAGCGGCAGTCGGATGTTGCCGTGGTTGAACATGGCGGTAGAGTTGAGTATTATCTCGAACAGGATCACGGTTAAAGGCGAGGGACCTATCGTTACTATGGCCGAACACTTGATTGCCATGCTAAGCAGTATCTCGATCGGATGAAAACGCAGCCCAGTTGTAACGTCATAGTCTAGGTCCGCGTGGTGCATCATGTGGAGGCGCCAGAAGACCGGGACCGAGTGGAACATCACATGTTGGAGGTATATTATGAGGTCAAGGGCAAGGACCCCGGCCGTGATCGAGAACCATAGCGGGAGGTCCATATTGTTCAGAAGCCCCCATCCGTTATTCTCTGACATCACCGCAAGGGCGATCGCGGGTATGGGGAGTAAAAATCTGACTGCCAGTGAATCAATAAATATTATACCCAGGTTGCTGAACCATCTAACCGGTTTTGAAGTGGTCAATACGCGCCGGGGCGACAGGAGCTCCCATATCGCTACTATTATAAATATACCGAAGAAAAAACCGAGCCTGATCGTGACTTCGTTTCCCATACGCCACCTCTGCAGTTAGATTTATTTTAAATTATAACAGATTTAAAATGGCAAGAAGCGCGAGCTTTTTATTTCCCCCACTTTTTTCTTTGAAATTAGACAATTTTAGTAATAGGATTTATAATAATTGTCTCAAGTTGATCGCTTAATATTAGAATACGGAGGGTATATGAGAATACTTTCATTGCTTGCGGTTCTGGTAATTTTACTGACAGCATTTAACGTCGAAGGAGGCACGGTTTTGAAAACAGACAAAGATAAGTTGAGTTACGCACTTGGAATGGATATCGGTGGCAGCATGAAGAGTCAGTCCATAGATATTGATCCTGATAAATTTGCAAAGGGGGTTAAGGATATGGTCGAGGGCAATAAATCCCTTCTTACGAACGAAGAGTTCCAGGCGACAATGACCAAGTTCCAGCAGGAGATGGTCGCAAAACAGGCTGACCAGGAGAAGGTCATTGCCGATAAGAACAAGGCCGAGGGTGAGGCGTTCCTTGCCGAGAACAGGAAGAAGGAGAGTGTGCTCACAACCCCGAGCGGCCTTCAGTACATAGTCCTTAAGGAAGGGTCAGGGGATTCCCCGAAGGCCACGGACACAGTATCCGTTCATTATAAAGGCTCGCTCATTAACGGTACCGAGTTTGACAGTTCCTACAGCCGCAACCAGCCCGCTTCATTCCCTGTGAACGGGGTTATTCCCGGATGGACAGAAGCGCTTCAGCTCATGAAGCCCGGGGCTAAGTGGAAGATCTTTCTCCAGTCTGATATCGCTTATGGCACGAAAGGCGCCGGCCAGCAGATCGGGCCGAACGCAACCCTGATATTTGAGGTGGAGCTGCTTTCTATCAACTAAGCATTTGAAGATAGATATGATAATCCAGAGAGGCCATAATGAAATTTAAATTTCTTTTAATTGGTATTATTGCAGTACTATTTTTCTCTGTCTCAGCAGAATCTGCGGACTGGCTAAACTATGTTGAAGGCAAAGACGGGGCCCTGTTTTATGTAGATATGGAGAGTATAAAGCCCACGTCTGAGAACACGATCAGTATATCGAAGAAAGTCGAACCTGCCGGGTCATCCGATATAGCCTCGGTCCTGAGTGAGGTCGAGATGGATTGCAATAACAGCATGATTCATTATCTCAAAGAGACTACTCGCTTCAAGGACGGGAAGTCCCAAAGTTCCTGGAAGAATGAAAAATTCCGGAAGGTCACAGTCGAAGACAATGATGAGGCATTGCTGGAACTTATTTGTAGTTTGAAAAAGAGTAAATAGGACATATAGGTTTTATAGGACCTATCGGTCTTATTCGACTTATTCTTATATAGATGAAATTCAAGATAGACCTGCACATTCATACAAAACATAGCGGTGACAATAACTCTGAGCCGGAGGATGTGGTCATTCACGCCATAGATGCTAATCTTAACGGGATCGCCTTTACCGAGCATTATTCCTATGAAGCCTCTGAGTACGTTGATGAACTTAGAGGAAAATACGGAAAGGATATCCTGATATTCAGGGGTGTTGAGTTTTCCGCGGCGGACGGGCATTGTCTTGTCTTCGGGGTAGACACTGATAGGGCGGGTATCAGAGGCGCGACAATGAAAGAGGTTGTCCGGGTCGTAAATGAAAAGGGCGGGGTGGTGATACCGACGCACCCGTTCAGAGGCGGCTACAGCATAGGGGAGAGGGCAAGGGAGCTGAAAGGTATTTGTGCTATTGAAGGCTATAATGGCTATTCGCATTACTCCCAGAACAAAAAGGCGATAGAGATGGCAGAAGAGATGGGGCTGCAGTATACGGGCGGATCGGATTCGCATTCAGCGCATGAGGTGGGAGTCTGTTACACAGACTTTAACACCGAAGTTACTTACGAAAATTTAATAGAGATACTGAAGACAGGGGACTATAAAGGCGTGGATACGAGAAAGGTCAGTAAGATCTGGCCGTTTTAAAAGCGGGGAACCCCTTTTGATTTGCGATTTGTTATTATTGTTCTAATAATTGGGAGTGTATAAGGTTCTGGTGTCCTTCCCGGACTTCAAATCCGGTGTTGCTTGCCACAAGTGAGCAGGATGGGTTCGATTCCCATACACTCCCGCCACTAAAGTGGGTAAGAAAGTAAGTAAATAAGGCTTAGAGCTAACTGGTGGGGATGTTGACATCTTTCCGCATGAAACGGTGGGTCAGGCATATGAACCTGTTTTTAAGGACGATGATTTCTTTCTGCTTTTGTAATTTATCTATCACCCTTGTAACGCTTTCACGGGTGAGGCCTGTCATGTCGGAAATATTCTGATGAGTAAGTCTAATGTTTAATATTGTTCCCTCAGGTGTTTTTTCTCCATGTTCCTCAGTAAGCATAAGTAACAGCATTTTTGTTCTGTTCGATGCATTATTGAAATTCAGCAGCTGAATAGTATCCCAGCATCTGCGCAGTCTGGTGCATAATATCTTCAGTAAATTGCCAGTTACCTTGTTATGAAGAAAAACAATGGAGAAGAAATCCTTCTTGGCGAGAAGGGCTATCTGGACATTTTCTATTGCGATAACAGACGCAGGAGATGTCTTTCCATCAATCAGTGACATTTCTCCAAAGAAACTGCCTGATTTATGTATGGCGAGAATTATTTCTTTTCCGTCTTCTGTTGTGCGTACAACCTTTACTTTGCCTAATAAAATTACATACATAAATTCATTCGTATCTTCTTCATACAGAATTATTTCATTCTTCTTGAACTGCTTCAGAATCATTTTGTTGATGATTTGCTCCATTTCTTCATCAGTTAACGAATGAAAAAGCTGGGTCTTTTTTAATAATTTACTATTCATAACTATATCTTATTATACTCGACCGGGAAAAACCTGTGTCAGCTATTTTCAGGTGGGGTTGGATGTGACATAACATCAAGGAATATAAGAAAAAAATAAGGTAGATGGGGAGGGAGCCTCTAATTTTATTATTTGGTGATTTTAGTCACGGAACCATATCCTTTTTTCGTTTATCATTAACGTAAGATACATAAATATATGTTTCCGAAAAGGGTAAACCCTGGGTAACCAGGGGGCACAAAGCCAAGGGTCCTTATGTTCGATAAGGATAGCCGGTTGCCGAAGAAACAGTGCTTCTTAGCGTTTATCTCTAAAAAAAAGCCTGTTTCCCTTTTGAGGGAACAGGCTTTTTTAGTGAAGGAAAAGGAGATAACGTCATGAGAAATAATTTAACGAATAAACTCATATTAAGTTGGATTATAGCCTGTCTGATGATTTTTTTTGGTGCGAACAGTCTTTTTGCTGCGAGTGCTGTTCTATCCTGGGATCCCTCAACTACAAATGCTGATGGAACACAGTTGAATGATCTTGCCGGTTATAAGGTATATTACGGCACGGGATCCGGTAATTACTCGGGAAGTGTAGATGTTGGAAATGTATTGACCTATCAAGTCAATAATTTATCATCGGGAGTAGCCTATTATTTTGCAACCACTGCATATGATACTGCAGACAACGAAAGCCAGTACTCTGCTGAGATCAGCAGAACTTTTTCGGGTAATGATATAACACCTCCAGTAATCTCGGGGATCCAGACTGCAAATATTACTGATTCATCGATAACTGTCAGTTGGACGACAGATGAAGCCTCTGACGCAAAGGTTCAATACGGTACAACAACATCTTATGGAATGAATACGCCGGTGAACTCTTCGATGGTGACCAGTCATAGCCAGAAGATAAGCGGTATCGCAGCTTCTACGCTCTATCATTACAGAATGATCAGTAGTGATGCGGCAGGCAATAAGAAAGTCACGGATGACTACACATTCACTACCGTGGCAGCGCCTGAGCCAGTTTATTATTACTGCGACAGCGATAATGACGGTTATGCTGGGACATCAATTTATGGTTCCTGTACAGGCGAAGGCTGTGAGCCGTCGGGTTGTCAGATAATGCCGGGCAGTGATTGTAATGATAGTAACGCCGGGATTTCTCCTGATGCTGCCGATGATACTTGCGATGGAATAGATGATAATTGTGACGGCACCGCTGATAACAATTATGTAATATCTGTTGTTTCCTGTGGTACAGGAGTCTGTTCTTCAGTGGGGCAGTTAGAGTGCCAGGCAGGTGAAGAAGTTAATATCTGCGATCCGGGCATGCCGACAGAAGATTCTGAAACCATTTGCGGGGATAGCCTTGACAATGATTGTGATGGTCAGGTTGATGAGGGCTGCTTCCCTGATATAGAGGTCAGCAGGGTGCTGATAGGTGAGGATTTCTCAGCAGGCATTCCAGAGACATGGTCTCAGGATGTCGCATGGAACACAGATAATGAATGCGGACGGACAATCGGCGAGCCTTTTGAAGGGCCTTATGCAATAGCTGATTCTTCATGTGCTGTAACGGGTGTAGATAAGCTTGTTACCCATACATTTGACACCACCTCATGTGACACCGTGACGCTTGACTTCAGTAACCAGTATTACAGGTATTCAGGAAATGTTAAAGTGAATATGAGCAGTGACGGAGGAGTTACCTGGGAAAATAGCATCAGTGTTGAGGCAGATGACGGATATCCAGTACCCAACTGGAAAGAGATTGACATTAGCTCAGTTGCCGGTTCCTCGGAAGCTCAGATAAAGTTCATATATGAAAACGATGCTGAAGATGGATTCTGGGCACTTGATAATGTATGGGTTACCTGTCAATCAGATCAGGTGAAATTTTCAGCTCAGGTACAGGATGTGATGTTGAAGACGGTTATGGTAACGAACAGAGGCGAAGATGATCTTATAGTTGATATGATTAATGTTGAAGGGGTAGATGCGTCTGAGTTCAGCATTGGTGAAAATGAAGACTGTACAAATCAGGCTCTGCTGCCTGGTGAGTCTTGTACAGTTGATATTATTTTTGCACCGTTGTCATCAGGAGCAAAGAGCGCGAATGTTATCATATCTTCAAATGACCCTGACACCCCGGCATTGAGTGTTGCACTAGCCGGCACAGGAGTGGCGGATATGGTCATCGTGCCGGTCCCTGTAATTAAGGTGAATGGATTGAGCGGCATTGTTAATGTCGCAAGGTGGAGCAAGATCACGCCTTCAATAGAGCTTGATACAGGGAGCTTTAATGGTGAAGATGCTGACTGGTGGGTGTTGCTTAAGTATCGCGGGCGTTGGTACCACTATGATAAATACAGAGGAAGGTGGAAGATAGGCTATTCAGTTTACAAACAGGGTCCGCTTAATGAAATAGGACTGGCTAAGGCTTTGGACAGTTCAAAATTTCCAGAAGGCCGCTTCACCATGTACTTTGGAGTTGATACTGAGATGAACGGAGTTCAGGATTCGGATGGATATTACTATGATAGTGTAATAATTAATGTGAAATGAATTTGATCGATAAATGTGAGGTGTTTATAGACATCTGGTTGAGTTAACATGATGTGCATCAGGCCCCCCCTCTTTGCAAAAAAATACAGCAGAGAGGGGGTGTTTTTTTGTTTTTCATAAATTGGTAAGTCATTATAATTTAACATGCTGGATTATAGATCGTTAGAAGCAAATAAATAAGCTGTTAATTCTATCACTTACTTCCCATCTTAGTTGTTGACAATTTAAAATAAACTTATTAAAGTAATGCCTGTAGAAAGTTCGAATTTTAATAACTCCCATCTTTTATATATAAATATTACATTATTAAGGAGGAAGTAAAATTCATGAAACAGGTGATTTCCGTTGTAAACCTCAAAGGCGGGGTCGGAAAGACTACGTCCGCAGTAAATATTGCAGCATGCCTTGGTGAGATCGGCAAGAGTGTTCTGTTGATCGACCTTGATCCGCAGGGAAGCGCGAGCCTGAGTTTAGGGGTAGAGAATTCAGGAGAAGAACTTCTATTTGCCCTTAAGAATGAAACGCCGCTGCCTGTAATGCCTATAGCGATAACAGGTGTCGAGCTGGTCCCTTCGGGTATGTCGCTTGCGACAGGCCAAATGACGCTCACAGGAGAAGAAAGCAACAATGCGCTTACCTCATGTCTTGAGCAGACACTCGGAGACTGGGACTATGTGATAATTGATTGCCCGCCGAGCTACGGCACTCTGACAATCAACGCGCTTATTGCGAGCACTCGCATTGTCGTTCCTGTAGAGGCATCATTCCTCGGCCTTAACGGACTCAAACAGATGGTCACGGCCATTGATTCTTTGAGACCACAGAACCCTGGATTGAAAATAGAGGCTATCCTGCCTTGCCGCGCACACCGCCGCCGCAGGATACACTGGGACATTATGGATTCGTTCAATTCGATGTTTCCAGGTAAGGTTTCGCCGATCATTCGTGAGAACGTCTCTTTGGCAGCTGCGCCAGGCATGGGGAAACCGGTTATTTATACTGATAGACTCTCGAAAGGGGCCGACGATTACCGTTTTGTTACCCTCTGGCTTGATGACCGGCTGACTGTAACAGAAGAAGTGGTTGTAGAGCACAGCGGGTTTGTCTTCTCGACCTTTAAATAAATGTAGGGGCATGCTGCTGCGTGCCCTTATTTTTTTAGAAACTTCCTGACTTCCCCAACCCGCAGCGTGATCTTATTACTATCAAGATATTCAAGAAATGGTATTGCGAACTTTCTGGATGTCCCTAACATATCGCGGAACTCGGCCACGGCCATTTCCGGGCTCCCGGAGAAAAAATCACTCAGGTGGTCCATCATTTTCTTATGGTTGTTCATAGATATGTAGAGTGAGTCATTGATCCTGACGAGCGTTTTTTCAGCTGCCATGATCTTCAGCAGCTCGGTTGCTTCATGGGGTTTTATTGAGACAGATTTTGCGAGCTCGTCCCTTGAAGGCGGCTGGAATCCCGCTTTTTCGAGTATCTTCAGTATATCTTCCTTTAGGGTCTTTTTGTCCGCGCTCAGGGAGATGCTGAATGAATTAAGCTTGAGGATATCCTTTTCGATCACTACTTCTTTGATAAGTCGTAATAGGGCCTCGAAGATCTTCTGATCCAGGCCCATATGCACAGCCCTTAATATCTCTTTAGGGATGCCTGGCTTGAGGGGGTTCTCTTTGTGAAATGTATTGATGGTTGAGAGTGTCTTTTCAGAGAACTCGTCAAAGGCCTTTTGGCTGATGACCCTTCCTTCGGTCTGTAAAAGCTCACCTGCCTTTACGAGCGATGCGATCTCACGCTGCAGATCGGGCGATTCGGCCCTGGTCCAGCCCGATATGTTTGCCAAGGCAACTCCGTTGGCCCTGCCCTGGACTATCTTGACCATGAGCTTCTCTTTCAGACTCCCCTGTTCAAGAACCTCGAGGTCCTGCATTCTCTCTTCCCTCTTCCTTCTCTTTGGAGAGACATCGAGTATCTCGCCCCCGCCGATCGTCATGAGCGGGGAGAATCTCCGGATGATATATCTGTCGCCCGTCATTACCGTAACAGGTTCCTTGAACCTGAGCTGGCAGAATGCCTTGCCGCCCGGCTTTAATTCTTCATTATCGTATATGATGATCCTTCCGATCAGTTCGGTCGTACCGGTGTGGAAGTGCACGAGGCTCCTGTTCTTGAGGTTCTTTATAGGGGCGTTCTTAAGTATCTCGATGGCCGCGTCAATGGAATAAGCTGTCCTGAGTTTGTCCGGAATGGCGATAACGTCGCCGCGCTGTATCTCTTCCTTAGAGACCCCCTGCAGGTTTATCGCGACCCTCTGGCCGGCCCGGGCCTTTTTGATCTCTTTCCCGTGGCTCTGGAGCCCCCTGACCCTGGTACTGGTCCCCTTTGGGAGTATTTCGACATTGGCCTCGACCGCTATGCTGCCGGAGATAGCTGTGCCTGTTACGACAGTGCCGAACCCCTTGAGTGTGAATATCCTGTCAACCGGGAGCCTGAATATGCCGCTTTCGGATTTCAACTCCACATTTATTGCGAGTTCCCCGATCTTTTCCTTCAAAAGATCTATATTGTGGCCTGTCTTCGCGGAAAGAGGAATGATCTCGGCGTTTTCGAGGAAAGTACCCTTCACAAATTCCCTGACCTCCTCCTCAACGAGCGGTATCCAATCTTCCTCAACGAGGTCAGATTTTGTTATTGCTATCAGTCCCCTCTTTACCTTAAGAAGGTTGCATATGTCGAGGTGTTCCCTGCTCTGGGGCATGATGCCCTCGTCAGCAGCTATGACCATGAGGACAATGTCGATGCCGCCTGCGCCGGCCAGCATGTTCTTGATGAGCCTTTCGTGTCCTGGCATATCGACGATGCCTACGTCAAGACCGTCCGGATAGGGGAGTTCGGCGAACCCGAGGTCAATGGTGATACCCCGTTCCTTTTCTTCCTTGAGCCTGTCCGGGTCAGTGCCGGTCAGTGCCTTTACAAGCGCGCTCTTACCGTGGTCTATATGTCCTGCTGTTCCGAGAATTACGTAACGATTCATTTTAATTAATTAAGGATTAAGAGTTAAGAATTAATTGCTGCAGCTATACAATTCACAAGCGTCTTTATCTCTCTGTCTTCGATCGTTCGTGCGTCGATGAGGATGGAATCTTCCTTGATCCTTGCTATGACTGGCGGCTCACCGAGTCTCAGTCTCTTTTCAAGCATGTTCAGCTTGATGTTCAGCGGTTTGATCGATACTGAAAAAGTAGGGAAGTCAGTCTCTGGAAGCGACCCGCCGCCAGCGCGTGACTGGTCCGGTATTACATCGAGTCTTGCCTGTTCTGAGACAGACTTTTTCAGGGCGCTTAAGATCTTATTCGCCCTTTTCTTTATTGCTTCTCCGGATTCGGTCAGCATCCGGACAGTAGGAATGTCCCTGACAGCTTTTTCTTCATCAAGGTACTGCATAAAGGTTGCCTCGAGCGCGGCGAATGTCATCTTGTCTATCCTCATTGCCCGCAGCATCGGGTTTTTCTGTATCTTCTGGATCAGATCTTTCTTTCCGATGATAATGCCGGCCTGCGGTCCGCCGAGGAGCTTGTCGCCGCTGAATGTAACAAGGTCAGCTCCTGCTTTAATGACATCCATAACAGTAGGTTCACCATGTATGCCGTATTTCTCAAGGTTGATAATGCTCCCGCTCCCGACGTCTGCAACGAGGGGTATTTTGAATTCCCTGCCGAGTTTCGAGAGGTCCTCTATTGAGACTTCTTCCGTGAATCCGATGATCTTGTAATTGCTCTGGTGTACTTTCAGCAACATGGCGGTATTCCCGCATAAGGCGTTCTCGTAATCCATCAGATGGGTCTTGTTCGTTGTGCCCACTTCCCGAAGTATAGCGCCGCTTGATTCCATGACGTCCGGGATCCTGAACGACCCGCCTATCTCGACGAGCTCTCCTCTTGATACTATAACCTCTTTGCCCCTGGCGAATGTATCAAGGCAGATAAGGACCGCGGCAGCATTATTGTTCACGACCACCGCGTCTTCCGCCCCGGTTATTTCTATGAGCACATCTTTGAGATGAGAATATCTCTTTCCCCTCTTGCCTTTTGCTATCTCATATTCAAGGTTCGAGTATCCTGCGGCTATTGCGGTTACGTTATTGATGGCCCTGTCTGATAGTGCGGACCTGCCGAGGTTCGTATGGATGACAATGCCGGTTGCGTTGATGAGCGGTTTTAATTTGTATGCGGAAAGCCTTCTGATCGCTGATTCGATATCTCCGGAAAGGGCCTCGATAGAGACCTCGGGATCATTGCTGTCAAGGATCTCTTTGCGTCTTGCGTCAATGGTCTCTCTAATCGCGCGGAGCACGATCTTCCGGTTGTATATTTCGAGCCATTTTTGACCGTAAGAGCTTTTTAAATACTCGTCAACAGACGGCAGATTGGCGAGTTTTTCTTTATTTTTCATATGTTTTTCTAACACAATATACAGGGTATAATCAAGTTGGGCAGGCCCCTGTGCCTGCCCAACGGTAGACAGGCCTATCCAGATATGAGGCAATCGAATTTAAAAGGGCACCCACAGGGTGGTGCCCCTACAATGTTTATTTTTTCGTGAAGACGATCCGGTTGTCTTCCATATCCGCGAATATCAAGTCCCCACTCTTGAATGCCCCCTCAAGGAGCTTTCCTGCGAGCGGGTTGAGGATCTCTTTCTGGATCGCCCTCTTTAACGGGCGCGCTCCGTAAAGCGGATCGTAGCCCGATTCCGCGATATGAGCCTTTGCGCTGTCGCTTAATTCGAGGTCGACGTTCTTCTCCTTTAAGTAGCACTTCATACGGTCGATCTGGATTTCGACGATCTTTATGAGCAGTTCCTTATTCAGTGAGTGGAACATTATGATCTCATCGACTCTGTTCAGGAACTCCGGCCTGAAGAATGCCTTCAGATCCTCCATTACGCTTTTTCGTATCTGGGACTCATCAGTCCATTCGGTCATTAGCTCCTGAATATGCTGGCTCCCGATGTTAGAGGTCATGATCATGACAGTATTTCTGAAGTCCACGGTCCTTCCGTGCCCGTCCGTCAGTCTCCCGTCGTCAAGGACCTGAAGGAGTATATTGAATACCTCCTGGTGGGCTTTTTCTATTTCGTCAAAGAGGATGACCGCGTACGGCCTTCTTCTTATGGCCTCTGTCAGCTGGCCGCCTTCATCGTAACCGACATAACCCGGAGGCGCTCCGATGAGCCTTGAGACAGTGTGCCTTTCCTGGTACTCGGACATGTCTATCCTTATCATCGCGTCTTCGTCATCAAAGAGAAATTCGGCAAGCGCCCTCGCAAGCTCTGTCTTCCCCACACCTGTGGGGCCGAGGAATATGAAAGAACCGATTGGTCTGTCCGGGTCCTGTATGCCGGCCCTTGATCTCCTGACCGCGTCCGAGACTGCCTTGATCGCCTCTTCCTGCCCAACCACGCGGCGGGCGAGATTTTCTTCCATCTTGAGAAGTTTTTCGACCTCTCCCTCAAGCATCTTGCTTACGGGTATGCCGGTCCACTTTGATACTATCTCCGCAATATCCTCTTCATCGACCTCTTCTTTGAGCATTCTGTCAGAGCTTTCCTGTTTCGCGAGCTTCTTGTTCTCTTCCCCCAACCTTTTCTGCAATTCAATTATCTTGCCGTACTTCAACTCAGCGGCCTTGTTGAGGTCCCCCTCGCGTTCTGCTTTTTCAGCCCCGGTCTTTGCCTGTTCGAGCTCTTCCTGTATGGAGCTTATCGTGTTGATAGCTTCTTTTTCCTGCATCCACCGGGCCTTTAATACGTCCCTCTTTTCAGTAAGCCCGGCAATCTCTTCCTTTATGCGTTTGAGCCGTTCCTTTGAGGCCTCGTCCTTTTCTTTCATGACTGCCTGCCTCTCGATCTCGTACTGCCTGATCTTTCTTTCGAGCTCATCGAGTTCTACCGGCATGCTGTCTATCTCCATCTTCAGTCTTGAGGCGGCCTCGTCTATGAGGTCGATCGCCTTGTCAGGCAGGAACCTGTCTGAGATGTACCTGTTGCTCAGGACTGCTGCGGATACGAGGGCGGTGTCCTTTATCTTTATCCCGTGATGTACCTCGTAACGCTCCTTAAGTCCCCGCAATATCGATATTGTGTCCTCCACGCTCGGTTCCTGTATATAAATCGGCTGGAACCTCCTTTCGAGCGCGGCGTCTTTTTCTATGTATTTGCGGTACTCTGAAAGAGTTGTCGCGCCAACGCACCTGAGGTCTCCCCTTGCGAGCGCGGGCTTGAGCATGTTGGAGGCGTCTATCGAGCCTTCGGCAGCCCCGGCTCCGACAACTGTATGAAGTTCGTCTATGAAGAGGATCACCTTGCCCTGTGCCTCTTCTATTTCCTTCAGCACGGCTTTCAGCCGATCTTCAAACTCGCCCCTGAATTTTGCACCTGCCACAAGGGCGCCCATATCAAGTGAGACGACCCGTTTGTCTTTGAGTCCCATCGGCACGTCACCGGATGTGATCCTTTGTGCAAGGCCCTCGGCTATGGCTGTCTTGCCAACGCCCGGTTCTCCGATAATAACCGGGTTATTCTTTGTCCTGCGTGAGAGTACCTGTATGACCCTGCGTATCTCTTCGTCTCTTCCTATTACGGGATCTAATTTGCCGCGCCTCGCGAGCTCTGTCAGGTCCTTCGCGTATCGCTTGAGGGCCTGGTATTTGTCCTCGGGAGCGGGGTCGGTCACGCACTGCGATCCGCGTATCTCTCTCATTGCCGCGAGTACCTTGTCAGTGGTCACGCCGAGTTTTTTGAGCAACCCTTCAACCCTGTTTCTTGTCTTTATAATACCGAGGAGAAGATGCTCGATACTTACATATTCATCCTTGAGTTGTTCGGCCTCTTTAAAGGCGGTCTCGAACACATTTTTTAACTGCTGTGTAATATATAGCTGCCCGACAGGCGAGGATCCGAGGACCTTTGGCAATTTTTCTATGCCTGCTTCAACTTCTTTGATCAGAGCGTTGCTGTCTACTCCGAGTATTTTGATGATCTCGAGTGCAATGCCCTCTTCAAGTAAAACGTAAAGAAGATGTTCTGCATCGACCTGCTGGTTCCCCTTTTGCTGGGCCAGTTCCTGCGCCTTCTGTATCGCCTCCTGGCTCTTTATCGTAAATTTATCTGTTCTCATTTCATTCTTCCTCCCCCTCAAAGATCTTTGTTATTTTCTCCCGGAACTCTTCCTGCATATCCTGTTCAAGGTGGTCCATCATTACGTCCATCTCTTTCTGCATTGCCTCGAACTTCCGCCTCATCCTCAGGATTATGTCCACACCGGCCCTGTTAACACCGAGATCCTTTGTGAGGTTCAGTATCATCCTGATGCGGTCAAGGTCTTCCGTGCAATAAGTCCTCGCCCCTCCGATACGCTGGGGATGCAGGAGCCCTTCCTTTTCATACATTCTTAGCGTCTGAGGATGTACATCAAACATCTCGCATACCACCCCAATCAAAAATAATGGGCGCTTGCTTTCATTCATAAGCCTTCCCTATCTCTTTCAGGGCCTCTTTTGTTTTATCTGTCACGTTCCTTGGTACGACTATCTTTATGACCGCGAACTCATCTCCGGTTATCCCTCCTTTCCTGTTCGGAACACCCTTGCCCTTTAGCCGGAATTTTTTTCCGCTGTCTGTTCCTGGAGGAAGCGTCATGGTGACTGAGCCGTCGATTGTCGGGACCTTTATCTTTCCGCCGAGCACGGCCTCGGAGATATTGACTGGAACATCCACGAACAGGTTGTTCCCCTCTCTCTTGAATATTGGATGGGGTCGTACGGTCAATTCAATATAGAGGCTGCCCGGAGGTCCGCCTTTTGCACCTGCGCCGCCCATTCCATTCAGCTTTACTTTACTGCCGGTGTCGGTTCCGGCAGGTATCTTTACCTTAATATTGCTCGTGGTAAGTGTGCTTCCATTGCCGCTGCAGGCTGTGCAGGTCTTTGTAACACTCTTTCCGGTTCCGCGGCATTGAGGGCAGGGCTGACCGAGATTGAAGAATCCCCTGCTCTGCTTGATAGAGCCGGAGCCTTTGCAATATGGACATGTTTGATACGACTCTGCCCCGGTTCCTCCGCAGCTTTTGCAGGAGACATCTCTTCTGAGAGAGATTGATCTTGTCACTCCCTTGCACGCCTCTTCAAGGGAAATGTCCAGATGAGTGCTGAGGTCCGGACCTCTTGATGGTCCCTGCCTCTGTCCGCCGCCTCCGAAGAGATTTGCGAATATATCTTCCTGACCTCCGAATCCCTCGAATCCGCCGAAGTCCTGGCTCCTGAAGCCCCCGTGGCCCTGTCCGCCTTCGAACGCGGCCTTTCCGAACTGGTCGTATTCAGACCTCTTTTTTGGGTCGCTCAGGACCTCGTATGCCTCGTTGATCTCCTTGAACTTCTTCTCTTTTGATTCGTCACCGGGGTTCAGGTCAGGGTGATATTTGCGCGCAAGCCGCCTGTAGGTCTTTTTTATCTCAGCTTCTGAGGCACCTTTTTTGAGCCCCATTCTCTCATAAAAATCATCTGTTCCGGATGCCATTCTGTCTCCTTCTTATTTTCGTAGTTTATAGATGAAATATTATATCACTTGATATGGTTTGTATCAAGTGAAAAATATAAGGGCAATCCACCCGTCCCTACATGTTGAAATAGATTTGGTTAAAAAAGCTCTTTTTTCAGGTACTTGAGGTGTGCCTTCAGAAAATCGAGGCCATCGATATTATCGATGTCATACCAGAAGGGAAGCATGGAGAATTTGATCTTTGTCTTGCTTATCTTTTTCAATATCCCGTTTACATCTCTTCCTGTATCGATCTTGATGATGCGGAATATTTTGTCCACCATGGCGCTCTTTGCGCCGATCAGGTACAGGCCCTTATCAAAGCAGGGACCGATGACAAAGTCGTTTTTCTTTAATTCATTAAAGGCCTGTTTTATGAAATCAGCGGGTATCGATGGGCTGTCGCTTCCGATAAGGACTATTTCCGAATAGCCCTTTTTAGAACAGTGTTTAAAGGCGTTGTATATCCTCCTGCCGAGTGTCTTGCCTTCCTGATCAAATGTCCGCAGCTTATATTCAGCGGCGAGGTCGCTCAGGTATCCGTCTTCCTCTGTAGGGGTGCATCCGAGGAACTGGTCCATTCCCTTAAGACGGGAACACTCGGTAAGTACCATTGTCATAAAAGACTTATAGGTCTTAACAGCGCGTTTAGCGCCGATGTCTGCCTGCAGTCTGGTCTTGACTGTACCGGGTATCGGGGCCTTCGCAAATGTAATAAGGGCTTTTTTCATAAGGAATAATTTTTATATTTTAATGAATATCCGGGGGGATTGCAAATAAAGTATTCATTAACGGGAAAGCACCAGATCTCTTAGTGTCTTTTCTCTCAGCGTGTTGTCGAATGCACTGTCGAGGGTGCCTATAATGTTATCGACTTCCGGCACGGAGATGATCCTGTTTTCGATTAAAAGAGTCTCTTTCTCCGCGATACGGACCGAATTGAGCAGGTCGGTTAGTTTGATCTTCTCTATTGACCGTGCAGGGATGTATGCCGGGGGATCATCTGCGGTCTCGAGTATCAAGTTGTTCTGTTCGAGCAATGTGAGTATGTCATGGATCATATCAACGGGGAGCTCGAGACGGTTGACAAGGTCGTCCAGTTTCCAGTGCCCCCTGTTGTGATAAAAGTTGTAGCCTATAAAATACATTATCAGTAAGGCGAGTCTTTCCCTGAGGCGGTTGCTGAGACTGAAGACATCCCTGTTCGCCGTGAGAAAGTGCGGGTACTGGTGGTAGAAGGATAATTGGGCCCCGACCAGGAGTATCAGCCAGCTTAAATAAAGCCATAGCATGAACATTATCAATATGGCGAACCCTGAATAGATTGCCGCGTATCTTGCGGACGAGACGATGAATGAGGCGAACGCCCATCCCGCGGTTTCCCATAGTATCCCGGCCAGCAGACCACCGACAAGCGCTGACTTGAACTTCACCTTTGTGTTGGGTATGAAGATATAGAGGAAGGTGAATGCCGCGCATACGATAAAATAAGGCGACTTCTCCATCAGAAAGTAAAATAATGTACCGAAGGGCTCGATGGATATCACCTTCTGCATAATGGTGTTGCTCATTAACGAAGCTGTAAGGCCTATCGCGGAAAAGATTAGGACAGGCCCGATGATTATCACACTTATATAATCACTGAATCTGCGTGACAGGCTCCTTGCCTTCCTGACCCTCCATATCGCATTAAAGGATTTCTCGACCTTCTGGATAACCGAGATGACCGTGTAAAAGAGCATGCCGAGGCCGAGTGAGCCGAGGACGCCAACCTTCATGTTCTCTACGAAACCTATGATCCTGGAGGTTATCTCCGGTCCTTTGTCACCGAGGGGCGCGAGGAATTTAAGCATGAAGGGTTCGAGTATCTCGTTATGCACACCGAAGGCCTTGAGCACCGAAAAACTGATCGCGATTATGGGGACTATTGAAAGAAGGGTGGTGTAGACCAGGCTCATTGCCCTGAGTGTGAGCTGTCCTTCCATGAATTCGTGGATGACCACACTGAAAAGCCGCAGGAACCTGACAAGAAATGATTTATATCTTGTGAGAGCAGATATGTCGGTTTCCCATATTCCACTGGCAAAAAAATTTGACAATTTATTCCTGAGATCCTTGGCCATACTTTTAAATTCTAACATAAATATGTAGTGCGGCTGTATATAAAACCATCGTTTCATGCAATAATTATCTCATGGACCTGATAATAAGCAATTTACGAATACCCGTTGAAAAAGACGGGATGGATGAATATTTAAGGGCTACTTCGCAAAAGTTGAAGATCAGCGAAGATGATATCCAGTTCAATAAGATGCTGGGCAAGTCGCTTGATGCTGGCAATAAAGAGCAGTTCTACTACAAAATTTCAATAGTCGTAACTCTTCCTGAGGACTTCGACAATACGGAAGACCTTCCTGTATACATCAAAAAAACAGAGGCCGCAAGAAAATCAGCAGGCATTAGTGAACGGCCCGTTATAATTGGTTTCGGTCCAGCCGGAATGTTCGCTGCACTTGAGCTCATAGATCACGGACTCAAACCCCTGATATTCGAGAGAGGTAAAAAGATAGAAGAACGGACCGTTGATGTCCGGAAATTTATTAAAGAAAGAACGCTGGACACTGGATCAAATATCCAGTTCGGTGAAGGCGGCGCGGGTTCATACTCGGACGGGAAGCTCTTTTCGAGGATGAAGAATACGCAATATGTGAACAGGATGCTCGAGACCTTTATCAAGTTCGGCGCACCCGAAGAAATTGGGTATATCAGCAAGCCCCATCTCGGGACGGACGTTTTGTGCAGGATAGTAAAGAACATAAGGGAATATATTCTTGAGAGGGGCGGAGAGATCCACTATAGCTCGAAAATGACTGACATCCTTATATCGGACAATGTAGCCTCCGGCGTAGTGATAAACGGGACCATGGAATATCGTTCCTCATTTATCTATCTTGCGCTCGGGCATTCCGCGCGTGATACATTCGAAATGCTCCACAATAAAGGCGTTGCCATTGAGCAGAAGCCGATCTTTGTAGGTACGAGGGTCGAACACCCTGCAAAGATCATCGATTTTATAAGATACGGGGATAAATACAGGGACTTTCCGGGCATAGGTGCCGCTACTTATTCCTTCACCTACACAGATCGAAAGGCGGGCAGGGGCGTCTATTCCTTCTGCATGTGCCCCGGAGGCGAGGTCATAAACGCCTCATCCGAGGACGGCCTGCTCGTTGTGAACGGTATGAGTTATTCAGACAGGTCCTCGCCATTCTCGAACTCAGCGATCGTTGTGACCTGTCATACGGATGATTACGCGTCGGCCCATCCATTGGCCGGCATCGAGTTCCAGAAGCAGCTGGAGCAAAAGGTCTTTAACGCTGGAGGGGGCACTTGGGAGGTCCCTGCCCAGAACTTGATCGATTATTTGCGTGGCAGTATCAGTGATAACCTGAATGAGAATTCGTACAAGATGGGCACGGTATCATTTGATATGAATGAGATCTTCCCGCCCTTTTTGAACGGGATGCTGAAGGACGCGTTCAATAAATGGAAAGAGGATTATCCATTATTTGTTTCGGACCATGCGATATTGATTGGTGCTGAGACAAGGGCATCCTGCCCGGTGAGGATCAAACGCAGCGAAAGGTATGAGTCAATAAACATAAAGAACCTCTACCCGATAGGCGAAGGTTCAGGATATGCGGGCGGGATAACGAGTTCGGCCACTGATGCCATAAAGGCAGTGGAGTCCAGTTTGAGATAAATGGCGCGCCCAGGAGGAGTCGAACCCCCAACCTCCTGATCCGTATCAGGCACTCTATCCAGTTGAGCTATGGGCGCACAATGATTTCATAGTAAAAAATTATCAGTTGACAGGCTATTCGTTCAGATACCGGGGAACATGGAGTACCTCAACTTTTTTATTCAGTAAACTGACAGCTGATAGCTGACTGCTATTTTTTTATCCCTTCCTTCAATACCAGAGCGTAACGGCTGTGCTCAAATGGACAAAATGGCCCATAGGACAAAAGATCATACAGTATTTGGGACATTTTGACCCATTGAAAGACAATTGCTGGGCGTAATTTCTTGTAAAAAAATAAATTTAAATTCTGGCATTCGGTTTGCTAATAGGGGAATAGATTGACAGATGATGTTTTAGGTGATAGATAGGTGATAGATAGTTGTTAAACAGCTGTTGATTATGAATTCAAAAAAACATAACAACCCGGTTGTAAATACCGGGTAATCTTTCAATGAAAAGGAGGGTGATGCAAATGTTATGGAATAACAATTCAAACTGGTTCTGGGATCCATGGGATGAATTTGACAGGATGCGGCAGTCTCTGTCAAGGGACTCATTCCGCCATTCATCGGGATTTCCTGCGATCAATACGTGGGTCTCATCTGATGATTCCGTTGTAACAACCGAGATACCGGGCGTGGACCCGGCGAACATTGATATCTCTGTTGTCGGAAGGACTGTGACGCTGCGGGGTTCCCGCAGGGCTGATGAACTTCAGGAAGATGAGTCATATCATCGCAGAGAGAGGTGGAGCGGAGAATTTTCCAAGGCAATTGAACTTCCATTTAACATTGAAGCGGATAAAGTTACAGCAAAGTTCAATAACGGAGTTCTTTACCTGACTCTGCCGAAGGCAGAAGCAGAAAAACCGAGAAAGATCGAAATTAAATCCAGCTAAGGAGGTGATGTCAATGGAAACAACGACAAAAGATGTTCAGAAACAAGAGGCAGCGGCCAAAGAAGGAGTTGAACGGACAAGGTCAAAGAGGCTGTACGTCCCGCCTGTTGATATCATAGAAGGCAGGGATGGTCTGGTTCTTGTAGCCGATATGCCCGGAGTGGACGAGAATTCGGTTGATATTACGCTTGAGAAGAATTTACTGACAATTTACGGAACCGTTGAACCTGAAATTCCGAGAGGACACAGGATGATCTCCTCTGAATACGGCATAGGAGATTATCAGCGTACGTTCATACTGTCCGATGAGATCGATGGAGGAAAGATAGAAGCAACAGTCAAGAACGGTGTGTTGAGATTAACTCTTCCCAAGGCTGAGGCTGCAAAGACCCGGAAGATTCCGGTTCAAGCCGAATAACAAAAGGAGGTGTTTAATATGACATGGAAAGATATTGTACCCTTTAAAAAAAGAAGTGTACCTGTCAGGAGAGAAAGCGGACATCCTTTTGAGAGGTTACATGGTGAAATGGATACACTCTTTGAAGACTTTTTCAGAGATTTCAGCATGGAACCTTTTGAAGGTCGTTACGCGGGATCGTTCAGTCCGAACATTGATGTAGCTGAAACTGATAAGGAAATAAAGATATCAGCTGAGCTGCCCGGCATGGACGAAAAGGAAATAGAGGTGAACGTTAACAATGATTCTATCACCATCAGGGGTGAGAAGAAAGAAGAAAAAGAGGACAAGGGCAAAGACTATTACCATGTAGAACGCTCGTATGGATCGTTCAGCCGCACAATTCCGCTTCCTGCTGAGATCGAGAGCGACAAGGCTCAAGCACATTTCAAAAAAGGCGTTCTGACAGTCAAGATCCCTAAGAGCGCGAAGTCGATAGAGTCGAAGAAGAAGATAGAGATAAAGACTGAGTAGCTTTGAGCAAGATCAAGGTAAGCGGAGGGCATGTCTTCCGCTTACCTTTCTTTTTTAATCAACAACCGGCATCTCCTCGGTCCAATATGTCTTTAAGCGCTGGAAGCATCCGTTCCACGCATTTCCGGCCCTCTTCGATCGCTTCTGCAGCCCGGTCAACTTCAAGGAGTCCAATATGACTCAAACGCGGGGAAAGGATGATATCTGGAGGGTCACCGGCCATACGGCTGCGGGTTATGCGGTCCTGCATGATATTGATGGAACTTGCCACTACATCAAAAAGACCTGGCGCCCCTTCATTTGATCTCTTAGTATTGGTTTTGATGGAAGGAGCGTGTTTCTTCAGGCTTGAATAGAGGTTTTCCAGAAGCCTGCTTTCTGTGCTTACTTTTTTGCCTTTGTCTGATGTGGATGTTTTTTTGCGCAGATGCCTTCCGACAATGTCACCGTTCAGATTAACAGCGATAACCACCCTGGCCCCCATTGCCCTGCAGAGAGAGACAGGGACCGGATTTACGAGTCCTCCGTCCACGAGCCATTGTCCATCGTGTCTTACAGGAGTGAATATGCCGGGCAGGGAAATGGATGCCCTCACAGCATCAAGGAGTGGACCGGTCCTGAACCAGATCTCGCGCCCTGAACTAAGGTCTGCGGCCACAGTAGCAAATGCCTTCGGCAGCTTCTCAATATTCATATCACCGATATGCTGTTTCAGAAAATCCATGAGCCGCTTTCCCTGGACAAACCCGCCGCCTTCAACGAGCTTGATATCCATGTATTTTACCAGCTCAATGATGTCCAGTTCCCTGGCCCAGCCGCTGAATGATCTGAGATTATTGTTTGCGTAGACCGCTCCTACCAGGGCCCCGAGAGAGGCGCCGCATATTATATCAGGTTCTATCCCCGCATCCGTAAGTGCCTGCAGAACGCCGATGTGGGCCCATCCGCGCGCAGAACCGCTTCCAAGGGCTATGCCGATCGAACGGTCTTTTGTTTTTATTGAATTAGCGGGCATGTCATTATCCCCTATAATGATGAAAATGGCGCGCCCAGGAGGAGTCGAACCCCCAACCTCCTGATCCGTAGTCAGGCACTCTATCCAGTTGAGCTATGGGCGCATACCTGATATGTTATTACTTCTTTTTGCCTTCCTTCAATACCAGAGCGTAACGGCTGTGCTCAAATGAATGGATAGTGGGAAAGTTTACGTAGAGCCATCCCCATTTTCCTGAAGTAGGGAACACCTTTACCCCGTTCTCATATATCTCCACGCCGATAGCGGGATTGTCAGGATTGTTCGAGGTGGAAGTGATGGTCTCCGCGCTCATTTTGAAATCAGGCAGAAACGGCCCTGTCTTTACAACCAGGTTCGAGCCGGTTATATCGAATTCATCGCCGATTTTTACAGTGATCTCATTCTGTTTGGCTTCCTGTTTATCTTTAATTATAAATACCGCTGAAGTCCAGCTCTCTTTTACTTCCTGCGGGACAACTACACTGAGTTCGGTCTTCTTAACGTCGTGTCCGGGCATTCCGGTTCCGCTTTTACCATGTTCTGGTATGGTTGCGTCTATGATCGGGCCTGAGGGCGCCTGCGTTTTTGCCTCTGGTTTTTCTACTTTTTTCTGGCATGCCCCGAATGAAAAGAGCAGAGCCATAGCTGATATTATTATTAGTGTTTTTTTCATTAGTATTCCTCCAATATAATTGTTTTTATTGTTAAGTGGCGGAGAGGCAGGGATTTGAACCCTGGGTAAGGTTTAACCCCTACACTCGCTTAGCAGGCGAGCACCTTCGGCCACTCGGTCACCTCTCCATTTTTCAACTGAACCTTAGAATATTACCCAATTGCGGCTTATTTTGTAAACCTATGCTGTTTTCCCCTGTGACTTCCGGGAAAGGGGCGAACAGCAGGTTTTCCTGATATTCCAGAGGGAAGAAAGCAGGGCGGCCTGAATTTCAAAGATAGCCCTGGATCATTTATCGAGCAGCTTCTTTATGGTCTTTTTCAGCTCTCCGAGATCGGATGATTTTACGATATACGCCTCGGATGCCCAGACCGCGAAATCGTCCCTGTAATCGTATGCGGTTGACATTATTATCGGTATGTCAGGCTTCTGTTCTTTCATTTTTCTCAAGAGACTTATCCCGTCGATATCGGGCATGAGTATATCGAGGGTCACTATATCAAAATTCTCTTTTTGGAAAAGTT
>BDTS01000042.1 GCA_002897915.1 bacterium BMS3Bbin09
ACGTGTTAACGGTGAAGTCTTTGTCATGGACTGCAACAACAATAAAAACTTTTAAAGCCGAATTGAATAGTGAATTATTTGAAGAGGTCTATCTGTTCCACACTATCCTGACGTAACAATATCGGATAGTTATCGTCAAAGCATGCGGAACAATACTTTTCGGGGTTTGATATGACTTTAAACATGCCTTCAAGGTTAAGGTACTGCAGGGAGTCTGCGGTGATGTATTTCCTGATCTCGTCAACTTTGTGGGTTGCGGCAATCAGTTCATTTCTTGTGGGTGTATTGATACCGTAGAAACAGGGTCCTTTTGTCGGAGGGGAGCTTATCCTCATATGCACTTCTTTGGCTCCTCCGCCTTCCTTGATCATCTTCACTATCTTTTTGCTTGTTGTTCCTCTTACGATCGAGTCATCAACGACCACTACCCGTTTTCCTTCCAGAAGCTTCCTGATAGGGTTCAATTTGATCTTTACCCCGAAGTGCCTTATAGACTGTCTTGGCTCAATAAACGTTCTTCCTACATAGTGGTTTCTTATCAATCCGAAATCAAAAGGTATCTTGCTCTCCTGGGCGTATCCCATGGCCGCGGGCACCCCGGAATCAGGGACGGGTATGACAAGGTCTGCTTCGACCGGGCTTTCCTTTGCGAGCTGACGGCCGAAGTTCTTTCTGATCTCGTCTACATTGATATTGCCGTATATATTACTGTCGGGCCTTGAGAAATATATGAATTCAAAAATACAGTAAGCGTGTCTCTTAGAAGGGACCGCTTTAATGGACTTCAGCCCATCCTTGTTTATGATCACCATCTCGCCCGGTTCAACGTCGCGTATATATTTGGCCCCGATAAGGTCGAAGGCGCATGTTTCGGATGCCACAACATATGACCCGTCAACCTCTCCAATGCTCAGGGGTCTGAACCCGAACGGGTCCCGTATCGCAAATAGTTCATCTTCGGTCATCAGCAGAATGCTGTAGGCGCCGGATATCTTTCCGGCAGTTTCTATCAGCCTCTCATGAAGGGTGCCGCTCGAGCTTGCGATCAGGTGCACTACGACTTCACTGTCGGATGATGACTGGAATATGGCCCCTTTTTTCTCGAGCTCATCCCGGAGTTCCTGTGCGTTAACAAGGTTGCCGTTGTGAGCTATTGCGAGCGAGCCCAGGGAGAAATTGACCATTATCGGCTGGACGTTCTTGAGGGAACTGGTGCCGGCGGTAGAATACCGGTTGTGGCCGATCGCAATGTTTCCGGGAATGCGTTTGAGCCTTTTTTCGTTGAAGATGTCCGTTACAAGGCCCATGGACTTTTCTATATAGAGCTGCTTGCCGTCGGACGAACATATTCCGGCGCCTTCCTGTCCCCTGTGCTGAAGGGCGTGGAGCCCGAGATATGTCAGGTTTGATGCCTCCGGGTGTTTATATATCCCGAATACTCCACATTCATCGTGAAACTTATCAGAAGATAGTGACATGTAAGGTGTAGAGTATATCTTGTGGTTGTGGATCAGCTTGCAAATTTTATTCACGGATGTTCCCGGGTAGATTCATAGAATTTAGAGAAATTATTATAACATAAAAATGATAGGACCTGAAATTCCCCTGAAGGGCCGTTATTATTGCCCGCCTTCGCACCACTTGCGGGCATTCTGGAACATCTTCAGCCAGGGTGAAGTATTATCCGGCCCTTTTAACTCCTCCGGGATCCAGCCCCATTGCCATGAGAGAAAGCTCCTCTCAGGATGCGGCATCATCGCGAGGTGCCGTCCGTTTTCAGAGCAGAGCGCGGTAATGCCGAGCGGCGAACCATTCGGATTGAACGGATAGCTTTCGGTTATTTCGTTCGAATCATTCACATAGCGGACCGGTGCCAATCCTTTTTCATTGATCTCATTAAGCATGTCCGGTTTCGGGGCATAAAATCTTCCTTCCCCGTGCGCGACCCATATACCCAGGACCGAATCTTCCATCCCCTTGAGCATGATCGAGGGACCTGGCATGATCCTTACGGATGAAAAGCGGGATTCGAAGCGGCCCGATGAATTATGAATGAAACGCGGCCGAATATTGTCTTCAACGCCCTGCCACGGCACCCAACCGAGCAGCGCCATCAGCTGGCACCCGTTACAGACACCGAGGCTGAACGTATCTTTTCTGTTGTAGAAGGTCTGGAACTCCTCCCATAGGCCCTTGTTGAACCTTATCGCCCCTGCCCAGCCCTTGGCTGAGTCAAGGACGTCTGCGTAACTGAATCCGCCTACAAACGCTATGCCCTTGAAGTCAGCGAGCTTTACCCTGTTGTTCAGGAGGTCGGTCATAGTTATGTCCCATGTATTAAACCCGGCCATGAAGAAAGCCGAGGTCATTTCCCTGTCGCTGTTGCTGCCTTCCTCACGGATTATTGCGACCTTCGGTTTACCGCTCTTTTCGAGCAGTCCGGACGGAGTACCTTCCATATCAAAATTTACTTTAAAACCCGGGGCCGTTCTGCTGGAGTTGGCCTTTCTCTCTTTATTAACGCAGTCCGGGTTTGCCTGGAGAAGTTCAAGCTGATAACTTGTCTCCTCCCATAAGTCTCTGAAAATATTCATCTCCTCATTCAGTACCTTTGTGCCGTTAAAACTTACAGCGATCTGTTTTTCCTTTACCGTACTGCCTATTACCTGGAACGGGACGGAAGCACTAAATAATATTTCAAGTACAGCGACTTCCTTTTCGACCGCATATTCGATCACGAGGCCAAGTTCCTCGGAGAATAAATATCCAATTGCATCTACCCCGCTTAAGTTCACATTGATCCCGCAGTTGCCGGCAAAGGCCATTTCGAGGATGGTTGTGATAAGCCCGCCGTCGCTCCTGTCATGACCAGAAAGGATAAGTCCTTCTGATATAAGCTGCTGTATGCTATTAAAGGCCCGTTTAAAAAGGCCGGGATCGTCCATATCAGGCGACTCGTTACCGATCTGGCCGAAGACCTGAGCGAGTGCGCTTCCTCCGAGCCTGTTCTTTCCATCACCGAGATCGATAAACAGGAGTTTGCTCTTGCCCGGCTTTTTTATGTCCGGAGTTATCACCTTTGTGATATCGGGACATGTCGCATATGCTGACATTACGAGTGTACCGGGTGATTTGACAGTCTCGGTCTTTCCCGAAGGGTCAGTGACCTGTGTGGCCATCGATAGGCTGTCCTTGCCGCCGTCGATCGCAATGCCGATATCTGTCAGGATGTTGCTCAACGCGACAGCTGCGTCATAGAGTTTCGCCCCTTCGCCCGGAAGCTTCGCGGCCCACATCCAGTTGCCGGAGCATTTGATGTCTTCGAGTTTGCTGATCTTTGCCCATACCATATTTGTGAGCGCTTCTCCGACAGATAGCCGCGCCATGGCCGCCGGGTCGAGCAATGTTTTTATAGGCTGTTCTCCTATAGATATTGCGGCGCCGGTGAGGCCGAAGTGGCTCTGGGCTATAACCGCGACGTCCGAGACCGTAAGCTGTAAGGGCCCCACGCACTGCTGCCTTGCGATAAGACCGGTAACGCTCCGGTCAACCTTGTTGGTGAGGAACCTCTTTGAGCCGACAGAGAGGAGCCGGAGCACCTTTTCGAGAGCATCTCTGACATTAATGCCGACCGGCAGTTGAAGCGGTTTTGTATTCAACGGTATCCTGTCGAGGTTGAAAGTCTTCTGCGGCATGTCTCCAAGGACCTTTTCAAGGTCCAGATTGACAGGGGTACTGTTGTCCGTTTCGTCAAAGAGCACTATATAGCCGTCGCCCGAGATCTCTCCGATCACAGCTGACTGTACCTTTTCCCGCGAACAAAGACCCCTGAAAGTTTCGATATCTTCCTTCTTTATGAGCAGTGCGTTCTGTTCCTGGTATTCGGCCCCCCATATCTCGAGGACCGATAGTGTCTTGTCCCCGATAAGGATCTTTCTTATCTCTATCTTCGCGCCTGCCGGATAGATGATCTCTTTTACAACGTTGCAGTTCCCGCCCGCACCCTGGTCATGTATGTTGACGATGGGGTTGGCGTTTTCCATCTCAACGCAGGCGCGCATTACCCTGTTCATCTTCTGTTCCATCTCCGCGTCACCGCGCTGGACCGCGTTGAAATCGAGTTCCGCGATGTTCTTGCCCTGTATCATGCTCGAGGCAGCTCCACCCCCCATGCCGATCCTGTATGCGGGCCCGCCGATCTTTACGACCAGCATCCCTTTTTCGGGCTGCCCCTTCTCGATATGATCGGCGTTCATTTGTCCCACTCCTGCGGTGAACATTATGGGTTTGAGCCACTCGTAACGTTCTCCATTCGGGACTCTCATACCGAAGGAGCGGGTGTAGCCCTGAATGACAGGCTCACCGAATTTGTTTCCGTAATCGGACGCGCCGTTACTGGCCTGGATCTCTATATTCAGCGGTGAGGCGAGGTTTCCGGGGTAGGTAAATGTCTTTTCCTCCCACGGGAGTTCATATCCGGGGATCTGTAAATTTCCGACGCAATAGGCTGCTGTGCCGGCAACGACCAGACCGCCCCTGCCGGTTGCCTGTACGTCTCTTATTCTGCCGCCAGTTCCTGTCTCCGCGCCAGGGAAGGGGGCAACCCCGCTCGGGAAGTTGTGTGTCTCAGCGGTAAAGATCACATCGTAGTTCAGGCTGGCCTTTTTGAAGCTTGTGGGGCCTTCCGGATTCTCAGGGACAATAGTATCTATCTCATATCCCCTGATCGAGCTGGAGTTGTCCTTAAAGGCGATAACACTGTTGCCCGGGTTTGCGTCGAGCGGCTTCTTTATTAACTTTATCAGATGGTCCGGAACCTCTTTGCCGTCGACTATAAGTTTTCCTAAAAAGAACCAGTGTCTCGAGTGCTCGCTGTTTGACTGGCTCAGGTCAAAACATTCGACATTGGTTGGGTTCCGGCCTATGTCCTTTACGAAAAGGTTGTAATAGTAATCCATGTCCCAATCGTCCAGTCCGAGGCCCATTTCACGGTTGATCTTTTCGAGTGCCTGCCTGCCATCTTCAATAAGGGGTATATCGTAAACCGGTTTTGGATCGACCCCTGTCTCGAATGTCTTGAGCGGCTCAGGATACGGGCATTCGGTCATTCGGTCATGGACATATTCAATGAAAAGCCCGGTCTCTTCTTTGCTTAATGGTGATGATAATTTCAGCAGATACCTGCGGGAGCGTTCAATGCGGGTGATCTTATTAAGACCGCAGGAATGGCATACTGATACCGCATTTGATGACCACGCGGTTGTAAAGTTCATGCGGGGTCCGATCTCGAGGAGATAGTGGTCCTTTATCTTCAATGCCCGGCCCGAAAGAAAACTCCTGTCCGAATAATTATCGGGTTCGAACGTCTCTGAGAGCAGCCAGCCGAGGGTCTTCAGTTCATCGTCTATTACAGGCCTTGAGGCATCTATATTAAAACAATATTCGGTCTTTATATCATCTATCTTTGAAGATATTTCCTGCTTCAAAGCGGATAAAAGCTCACCTTCCTTTGCGCGTGACAGGGCGGGTGTCCGGAAGTAATGTATAATGCTCATTATGGTCTCCATATAAAGTAAAGCTGTTTGAACTAAATACAGCAGATGCTATTTTAGCATTTTCTAATTTCCATGTCATTTATTTCCTGCTATTTCCTGCTATTTCTCGTAACTACTACAAATTAAAGGGGAAATATTAAAAAGGGACACTCTTTTTCCGATTCAACTGATTCAATTGATTCAATGAAACCGCTTGCATTCATCTCAAGGCATTAGTATAATATTCAATAATGATCGATGTAATGGAAAAGCCCGGGCTCAAACCGGTCGAACTGAAAAAGAAAAAAGAGGCACCCAAAAAGGACTTCTGGAAAGAAGCTGGACCGTTAAGTGCCGTTCACTTCAAGCTACCTGTGTTCGAGGGTCCTCTCGATCTCCTTCTCCATTTAATAAAATCAAGCAAGATAGACATATATGATATCCCTATCCTCGATATTACCCGCCAGTATCTGGATTACATTGATATCATGAAAGAGCTCAACCTCGAGATAGCAGGTGATTTTCTTGTGATGGCAGCAACGCTTATCCATGTAAAGTCGAGAATGCTCCTACCGCCTTCTGAGGAAGAGAGCGATGAGCTTGCCGAAGACCCGAGGTCCGAGCTCGTCAAGAGGCTCCTTGAGTATGAGGCGTATAAAGAGACCTCATCGCACCTCAGGAAGAGGGAAGATATATGGAAGAATGTCTTCCACAGGGGGCTTCCGGACATTGACAGTTTTGAGTTCGAAGCGGATCCCGTGTTATTTGAGGCAAGCGTATTCGACCTGATATCCGCCTTTCAGAAACTCCTTGAAAAGGCCCCGGCAGAGGTCCGTGAGATAAGCAGGGAGAAGCTTACTGTAGCGGAGAGGATCAATTATATAGTCGAGCGGCTGGATAAAGAGGACGGGATAAAGTTTGAGGATCTCTTTGAAAAGGGATATACAAAGGGAACTATCCTGGTAACCTTCCTTGCCATGCTCGAGATCGTCAGGCTCGGTCTTGTAAAGATATACCAGGAAAAGGCATTTGAATCCATATGGCTCTTAAAGCGCAGGGAAGAGGATATTGTTGATCTGCAGCAGGAAGAAGAAGTAGCTTAACTCTCTCCTTCGTTTTCGTTTATTTCCTTGATAGATTCTTCAATAGTTTCCTTTACAAGTTCACTCGCTTCATCTGAAATAGCTGATAAAAAAGGAAGTGCATCTTTGTGCCCGATAATGCCGAGGAGATGGGCGGCATCACCCCTTATAGTGGGGTTCTCGTCTTTCAGGAGTTTTGCTATCCCGGGAATGGCGGATACGATACTTTCGAAGTCCTCGGCCATGAGTGTCTCAACAAGAGCGAAGGTGCCGATCCTGACCTGCATTCTCTCGTCGCCCATCAGGCCGCCAATATGGTGGTAGTAACTTTTATCCTGCCGGAACATGGCAACGATATTATCGAGGAACCCGGTCTCCATATGGTCCGCGATCATCTTTATCGTTGATTCGATCTCTTCCCGGTCTTTCACTCCACTATGATTCTTCCCTTGCCCTTCCTGACCTCGCCTATGGTCCAGTATGGCAGGTTGTTTTTCTTCATGATGCGGTCGAACTTCTTCAGTCCACCGCGAGGGAGTGATATCAGAAGGCCGCCTGATGTCTGTGGGTCGGAGAGGGCCAACCTGCTTCCATTGGAAACACTTTCTGCAAATGTGGTCGCCTTTTCACAGAAATCCAGGTTGGTTCTTGCACCCTTAGGGACCGCGCCTGCAGCACTGAGTTCCTTTACTTTGTCCATAAAGGGAACCTTTTTACTATGAATGACAAGGGTAGCCTTTGATCTTCTTGCTATATTAAGTGCATGGCCCAGGAGTCCGAACCCTGTGACATCGGTTGCAGATTTTGAGTCCGCGGCAACAGCGGCCTTCGATGCTGTCTTGTTAAGCATAAGCATCGAATCGATCACCGCGTTCAGTGCCGAGCTCTTGATCTTTCCCTTTTTAGCAGCGGATGTCAGTATGCCGGTGCCGAGCGGTTTTGTAATAACCAGGGTCTCCCCGGCAGACGCGCCGCTTGCCTTCAATATATTGTCTTTTTCGACAACGCCCGTTACCGAGAAACCGAATTTAAACTCGTTGTCCTCGATGCTGTGTCCGCCTATAAGGCATGCACCCGCTTCTTCAAGCTTGTCAGCCGCGCCGTCCAGGAGTTTCTTTATGACATCTGGATCGAAATCGCATGTTGTGAACCCGAGGATTGCGAGCCCGGTAAGCGGGGTTCCTCCCATGGCGTACACATCGCTAACCGAGTTGGCCGCGCATATCGCGCCAAAGGTATAGGGATCGTCAACAATGGGAGTAATGACGTCGACTGTCTCGACAAGGAAGGTGCCCTTGTGACGGAACACGCCCGCGTCATCACCCGGTCCCACGATCACCCCGCGGTTTTTGCGCTTGCTCAGGTCTGAAAGTATGTTCGAAAGGTCCGCCGGACCTACCTTGGCTGCTCAGCCTCCGGCCGTGACCTTTTCTGTAAGTCGTATTTTTTTCATGATCGTCTATAATACTTCAAAGATTTTGGCATGTCAAAAGTTGAAAGCCGGGGGTAATATCTTTGACATTTAACCCATAACATCTGTATTTTATACAACAGGCATAAGTCTCATTGAAGCAGATGCTACACACTGCTTAATTCGGCTTTATATTGTTATGATAGATCTCCATACACATACACTTTTCAGCGACGGGGTGCTTCTCCCCTCGGAGCTGGTCCGGCGCGCATCGGTTGCCGGATATAAGGCGATCGCCCTGACAGACCATGTGGACATGTCGAATCTCGACTTTGTCGTGCCGAGGCTCGCAGAAGCAGCCAGAATACTCTCAGATTTTTATGAGATGAAGATAATTCCGGGTGCCGAGATAACGCATGTGCCTCCGGAACTGATCGGAGATATGGTCAAGCAAGCGAGAGAACTCGGCGCGAAGATCGTTGTGGTGCATGGTGAGACGCCTGTCGAGCCTGTAATGCCGGGTACGAACAGGGCCGCTATTGAGGCCTGTCCGGACATCCTTTCTCATCCGGGTGCAATAACTATTGAAGACGCGGCGCTTGCAAAAGAAAAAGGTGTTGCGCTTGAGATAACTGCCCGTAAGGGGCACAACCTCTCGAACGGCCATGTCGCAAAGATCGCAATGGCGGCAGGCGCGACCATAGTCATAAATACGGATTCACACACGCCGGAGGACCTGATCGTTCGCGAACAGGCGGAGGATATACTGAGGGCCGCGGGTATCCCGGAAGAGAGTATCGCCACGGTTTTTGCCAATTCTCAAGCTATTGTAAATAAAATTACGGAGGAATAGATGCCGAAGATCATAAAGAAAAAAGCTGTCCAGAAAAAACCCGTCCAGGAAGAAGAAATAAGCGGGTTTGCACTTGAGGTACTGAACGCGCTAAAGAAAAAACAGAAAATGCTGATAACAGTCGGGATAGTGGTTGCCGCCATGCTGGCATTGTACCTGACATTTTTCATGTATTCGTCATCTCTTAAAGATGAGGCTGCTGTTATAGAGAAGAATGCGAACAATTATTATTACGGTGAAGTCACTAAATTGTCGATTTCGGATGAAGAGAGGCTTCAGAAGGCCCTCGAACTCTACAAGGAGTCGGTGGATATAAAGGTTATCCCGACAGCGCTTTTCAATCTCGGCAATACTTATTACAGGTTGGGAGACTACGCCAATGCGATAAAAGAGTATGACCTTTTCGTCGATGAGTTCAGCGGCAATGAAGAGTTGACTGCGCTTGTCTATCAGAAGCTCGCAGCATCGTATGTCAGGGTGGGCCAGAACGATAAGGCATTCGGAGTCCTCGGAAAACTTGCGAAGGTCAAAGATGGTCTGTTCAAGGATACCGCACTCGTGCTTGAGGCCAGGTATCTTGAGAATGCCGGAGAGGCCGAAAAATCACTAGCTAAATACCGGGAACTGATGGCTGAGTTCCCTGATTCTGTATGGAGCGCAGAGGCTGTGTCAAAGCTTCCCACGCCTAAAGCCGCAGATGAAAAGAAGGTAGAAGAAAAAGCCGCAGAAGTGCAATAATTTAAAAAATATTGGGCTATGGGCTATGGGAAAAACCTCTAGCCTATCGCCTCTTGCCTATCGCCCATTCCTCTCGTAATTCCTGTCTATTGTATAATTCAATTATGAACTTCAGGAAGAAACTCGAAAAGGTCCCGACTTTCTCCGGCATATACATCATGAAGGGCGCGAAGGAGCGGGTGCTCTATGTCGGCAAGGCAAAAAATCTCCGTAACAGGCTGAGGTCGTATTTTCAGGATTCCGCTTCTCTGGGCGCGCGCAAATCAAAGATGGTCGATTCAATAAGTGACTTCGAGTATGTTGTCACAAAGAACGAGCTCGAGGCCCTTGTGCTCGAGGCGAATTTCATTAAGAGGGCAAAACCCCCGTATAACATAATCCTGCGCGACGACAAGAACTATCCCTATCTCCGGCTGACCGTGAATGAGGACTGGCCGAGGCTGGATGTGTCGCGGAGGATCGGAAAGGACGGCGCGCTCTATTTCGGTCCGTATGTCCCCTCAGGCCCGATGCGGGAGATGCTGAAGTTTATCAGGAGGAACTTCCCGGTCAGGATGTGCAGGTATGACCTCAAAAAAACATTCAGACCCTGTGTGCAGTTCCAGATGAAGAAGTGTCTCGCACCCTGTTCAAAGGACCTGAGGACAAAAGAATACAGGGCCAGATATCTTGCGGTCGTGGATGATTTAAGGTCGTTCATAAAGGGGGAGCAGAAGGAACTCCTCAAAAACCTCGATGCCCGCATGATGGAATTATCTAACGAAGAGAGATACGAGGAAGCGGCCGTAATAAGGGACAGGCAGAGGGCACTCGAGAGTACCTGGGAGTCCCAGAGGGTGATCGCTCCCGAGCTCGGCGACCTGGATGTTATTGGTCTGTATAGAGAGAAATCCGAGGCCTCGGTCTTTATCCTCTTTATCCGGAACGGGATGGCGATCGGGCAGAAGGATTTTTTCCTCAAGAGGCTCGATGATATCGGAGATGAAGAAATTATAACGAGCTTCATGGAGCAGTTCTATTTAAAGGATATGTTCCTGCCGCCTGCCATACTCCTGCCTCTAAAGGCTTCCATCGCCACTCAGAAAAAGTGGCTGAGTGAGAAAAAGGGGTCGAGCGTCAAGATCGTTTTCCCGAGGGCCGGTCAGCGCGCAAAGGTCCTCAAGCTCGCCAATGACAACGCCTTCTATGCATTCAACAAGCACAAAGAGACGCGGGTCGATGAGACACTTCTTCAGATAAAGGAATTCCTTAAGCTTAGAACAGTACCGAAGAGGATCGCGGCTATAGACATCTCGAACACCTCCGGCTCGGAGGCGGTAGGTGCGCTCATCATGTTCGAGGATGGAAAGTTCATAAAGGACGATTACAGGCGCTTTAAGATAAAGACGGTCAAGGGCGCCAATGACTTTGCGATGATAGGCGAGGTCGTCGGCAGGTACATGAAGAAGATGTCGGATGAAGGCGGAGAACTCCCTGATCTCTTTCTCATTGACGGTGGGCGCGGGCAGCTCGATTTTGCCCTGAATGCGATGAAGCCTTTTGATCTTGATATCGATGTCGCGGGCATTGCAAAGGCAAAGAGCGATGCCGCGTTGAATAAAAAGCCGGGCATACGCCGTGATCTTGACAGGATCTATCTGCCTGATAAAAAACGGCCCGTTTATCTTGAGCCCTTTATGCCCTCAACACATCTCCTTCAGAAGATCCGGGACGAGGTACACCGTTTCGCGATCACTTATCACAGGAAACTCCGTTCAAAGCGGATACTCGAATCGCCCCTTGAGAAGATCGCGGGGATCGGCAAGGCAAAGAGGCTCTTGCTCCTCAAACATTTCAAAAGTATTGACGCGATCAGAAGGGCGTCTATTGAGGAAATTGCCGAGGTAAAGGGGATCAATAAAAAGGTTGCGGCTATTATTAAAAAAGGATTAGGATAGATTTAATTACGATATGTAAGGGCGTATTGCGATACGCCCCTACGGGGGCAGATCTTTTGTAAGGGCACGGCATGCCGTGCCCCTACGGTTAACTGATATGATCAATAAGGCAAACATAGAGCGTTATATCCGGGATCTGTTCGGCGACAAGATCCTCAATGTGAAGATCGAGAAGCTCGGTGAGGGTGTGCAGGGCGCGGGTTTTCTGATCGAGGTGGAGACAAAAGAGGGGATTACGCCTTATGTGATCAAGGGTCTCTTCACTGAAGGGCTCGAGCATGATTATGCTGCGGACAGGGCGCAGGTATTTCTCCTTGACCTTGAGGATTTTAAAAAACTTCCCAAGCATGTGAAGGCGATTGATGTCCTTTCCGAGATGGAGGACGGTTCCATCAAATCCATCGGGGGCGGGAAAGAGTATTACCTCCTTATGGAAAAGGCGGAGGGCAGGCATTACTTCAATGACCTTGTCGCATTCGCTGACAAGAAACCCCTCGATGATCCTGATAAAGAGAAGATCAGGACAATGGCTGCATACCTTGCGGATATCCATTCACTCAAAAAAGATTCAAAGGCACTTCATTGGAGAAAGGTGCGTGACACCATCGGTCACGGTGAGTGCCTTATGGGTGTCTTTGATACATATCCTGACGGGACTGTCGAATATGAGGATATGGCGGTGATCGAGAAAAAGTGCGTTGACTGGAGGGCAAAGCTCAAGCCGAAGTACAAGAGGCTCTGCCAGGTGCATGGGGACTTTCATCCGGGGAACATCTGGTTCAAGAACAATACGGATTTCATTCTCCTTGACAGGAGCCGCGGGGCGTGGGGTGATCCGGCCGATGACGTGACCGCCTTAACCATGAACTATATATTCTT
>BDTS01000043.1 GCA_002897915.1 bacterium BMS3Bbin09
AACCTCCTTATGCATTAATTTAACATTCTATGCATATGATGTCAATTATTATTATTTTCACCGAACAGATATTAGTTTGCAGCAAGAATATCCAATATCCTTGATTCATTGATATTTATTATTTATGAAGCAATATATTGTGTCACCTGTTATATCTGACAGTTTTGTTCTTCTGTTGGTTGAAGATATAATCAATCCAGTTTGCATGTATATGAAAAATTAAGCAATTTACGCTTCTTGCTGAGAGAGAATAAAACATAATAATACATAACGAACGGAAAATCAAGGAAAATCATTTAATATCAACTTGTTATGGCAACCACTTTTGTTCTGGAGAAGGATTTTCTTAAAGACTATAAGAAATTTATTGTTGATCAAGGGATTAATGAAGAAAAGGCTAAGTGGTATGTATATTGGGTTGAGAAGTTTGCACGGTACTTAAATAACATTCCTCTGAATAAATGCACCGCCGGGGATGTCCAGTCTTTTACAGGTTATCTTGAGAGTAAAAAAAGTATACGCACATGGCAAGTTGCTCAGGCAAAAAATGCTTTACGTCTTTTGTTAAAAGAGTTTTTAAGGCTTCCCTGGACAATTCGTCGCGGCAGTAAAGACGATAAGCAATTTACGCGGGCAAAAGAGTTGCAATATAAACCGCCTTCTAATGTATTTAAAGACAGAGTTCACATAGAAGGACTAAATGAGGAATATAGGTTAATACTTGAAAGAGTGCGGTCGGAGATACGGGTCCGCCATTATTCGATACGTACAGAGAAGACTTATGAGCAGTGGACCAGGCGGTTTATTAACTTCCTTGAAATGAAACCTAAGGACAATATCTGTGCCGCTGATGTAAATTCATACCTTGAATATCTTGCGGTAAAACGTGCAGTTTCAGCAAGTTCCCAGAACCAGGCCCTGAATGCCCTTGTTTTCTTTTTCAGGAACGTACTCAAAATAGAATTGGGAGATATCGGGGAATTTACGAGAGCGCGGCTTCCGGTTCGGGTGCCGGTTGTATTATCAAAGCGTGAAGTATCTCAATTGCTCAATGCATTATCAGACAGACATGCCCTGATTGCCGGGCTACTATATGGCAGCGGATTAAGAATAATGGAATGTATCAGGTTAAGAGTAAAAGATATTGATCTAGACCAGAGTCAGATCATGGTCCGTGATGGAAAAGGGCGGAAGGACCGGATAACGATATTGCCCGACAAATACCATGAGCCTTTAAAAAAACAGCTTGAATTTGCAAAGCAAAGACATGAAGAAGACCTGAAAGAAGGAATGGGAGATGTGTATATCTGGTTATCACTTGAAAGAAAATACAAAAATGCTTCAAAAGAATGGATATGGCAATATGTATTTCCTGCCGATAATTATTCAGTAGATCCCCGTAGCAATAAGACACGCCGACATCATATACATGGAAGCACTTTGCATAAAGCCATTAAAAAGGCGGCTCAAGAAACAGGCATTGCGAAGCGGGTAAGCTGCCATACCTTGCGTCACTCATTCGCAACCCATCTCCTTGAGGACGGCTATGACATCCGTACCGTCCAGGAACTGCTCGGCCATGCCGATGTCTCAACGACCATGATCTACACGCATGTGCTGAATAAACCCGGCCTTGCCGTAAAGAGTCCGGCGGACAGATAACCTCCCCGCCCCCCTCCTTTGTAAGGAGGGGATTGATTCTCCCCTTTATATATCCGAATTAAGCAGTGCGTAGCATACGCTTCAATGAGACTTATGCCCTATGGGTACAAGGAGACACAGAGGGGTCAATTACATGCCGTGCTCCTACAATGCAAAATGTATCAAAAAGCTGAGAGCTAATTGCTGAAAGCTGAAAGTTAATCAATGCCCCGTCAGTTCATCGATCCTGGCACCGATATCAGCGGACTTCATGATAGATGTGCCGATAAGCATGGAGTCTACCCTTGTTGCCTCAAGGGCCTCAACATCCGCCCTTGTGCTGATCCCGCTCTCACTTACCACTGTCCTGTCATCGGGGATGTCCTTTAGAAACTTAAAGGTTGTTTCCAGGTTTATCTCAAGAGTTGTCAGGTCCCTGTTGTTGATCCCGATTATCTCTGGCCCGGCCTGCAGTACCATGTCAAGTTCTTTATAGGTATGCACCTCTACAAGGCAGTCCAGTGAAAGCTCTCTTGCGACGCCGTAAAGGTGGCAGAGGTGCGATCTCTCGAGGACCGCAGCTATCAACAGTATAGCGTCCGCGCTGTTTGCCCGCGCCTCGTAGATCTGGTAATCTTCAAAAATAAAATCTTTTCTGAGCAGCGGTTTTTCGGTCAGCTGTCTGGCCTCATTGAGATAATCGAGTTTACCAGAGAAGTAGCGTTGCTCCGTGAGCACGGATATGGCTGAAACACTTTTGCTGTCGTAGACTGATATGATCTCGGACAGGTTGAAGTCTTCCCTGATAAGGCCCTTTGAAGGGGAGGCCTTTTTGAGTTCCGCGATCAGCCTGATGGAGCCGCCTTTGTCCCGTTTGATCGCCTTCATGAAAGACTTCGTGCCATCCATATCGCCTATCTTTGCTTTTAGCTCTGCAAGCGGTACGTTGCGCATCACTGTTTCTATCTCTTGCTTTTTATGTTCTATGATTTGTTTTAGTATGCTCATCGCAGGATCTTCCAGATATATTCAAAATTACATATGACCACCAACGGGCTGCCAGTGTTGTCTTTTACTATACTACCGTCATTGTCAAGTGACAACACCAGGTCATCCAATTTTAACAACGTACCGATGTATCCTGCTTTCTCAAGTTTCACCTTGACCTTTTCAAGCAGCAGAAGGCTCTTGTCCATTTCAAGAATACCTGTCGCGACGGCTTCGGCAAGGCTTATTCTCTTATACAGCGGACCGGATTGTCTGGCAACCCATTCATCGGGACCGTTGTAATAACCCCTGATTAATATGTAATTATGCTCTTCCTGTAGCACGGGGCGTCCTTCCGGATCAAAGATGTTTTTGTGCGACTCATACCTTCTCTGGTCGAATGACATCTCCATTTTGTAAGACGCGGTCTTGTATATTGCCCTTACATACGCGCAGGGTATTTTCAGTTTGGTCAATTCAAGGGCAATGGCTGATTCTTCAAATGGACTGTTTATGCCAAATTTCTGGATCAGCGGGTCATACTCTTCATCGTCTTTCTCCGGCAGTTCTCCAACCCTTGATGTGCGCCATACTAAATGAACGTTGTCCTTGGTTATTGTATAGAATGTCTCCTTTTTGCCGGACAGCCCGATAGACGGGGTCTTTCTCCACCTTTCAGGCAGGAAATAGTCGAACAGGAGTGCATTGTTCCCGACAACCCAGAGCTTTCCGCCTGTACTTTCGGTATGACCATATATATATGGAACATCATGAATTTCCATTTTACGCAGATGGCCGGGTAAAGGAGTTGCTGTAAAGCGGTCCCTTTGATAGTCGAGATAAGAGTGCCGTTTGGATTCCTTGACCAATGTATCGTGTTTGAGTGTACGGAGAAGGAGCTCGTAATCGATCACTGAATATTTACCATTCTCGATGAGCTTGTAAAGATAGCTTATCTGATTTGACGCGGGATTACCTGAGCTTTTCCGTCCGCTCTTCATTATCCGCTCAATATTTTCTCTGCTGATTATTATGTGCTCCGGTTTTGAATCAGCCACATGGTATCCCTTCCGTTCAATATCAGACGTAACGGCCTGATCAAGGATCTTGAGGTGATACAAGAGTTCATTGCGTTCGATATTGATATGTTCAAAGATCTCAACGATGTTGAGGCCGTCGATCCATTGGTAAACGAGTTTGTACTGTTTTAAAATATCCAGGTCTATCCCGGGATGTCTTGCCCGTATTTTATTGATCTTGTCCCTTGATCTTCCGCTTTGCCAGGGCTGCATCTTTCCGGGCGGCACATAGATCGCCATGGGGCGCTGTGTTTTCATCTTTAAGTTTTCAGGCCCGAACAGGCCCTCTTTCATTTCAGAAACAAGAGAAAATTCTTCCCATGGGCTATTGAACTCGGCGTTGCAGAATTCTTCCAGTGTATGAGTATCAAGAGGGACGTCCTCACCAACGCGGCAGTTTTTTACCACGAGGTCAAGACTCTTTCCATTAACTTTCTTTGTAGGCACCTTGAAGACGGAACCCGTGCCTTTGAGTCTTGTCTTGTGCCTGTCGAACCACCGCTTTTCATACCAGTTGCCTATATTGAGGTGTTTATGAAATTTATCGGCATATTCAGTCAGGTAAAGGTCTCCGCCATTACGTGTTTTGAGATGATAATATACAACTCCAAGGACATTGATAAGTGTCTTATTATGCATTTAACAGGTGGTTCCGTTTTTTCTTGATAGCATATGATTATTGTACCTCTCAACGTTAAAGTTATACAATTCTTTGAGTGAAAAATTAATTATAATATGCTGTTATACAAAATACTGTCATTTAAGAATTATTGTATTAAAGATTGCAACATTAATAATTTGAATTACAAATACCCGGGAGTTGTTGCGTTTTGCTATATAAATTTATTTTAACTTGTTATTTAAAAAAAAATATATTATTAATTGACACACCTTATGGAATTCATTTAATCTTGTTAATCACATTAATAAGGATTTGTTACCTTATAGCGGACAATAATCCCTGTCATTTATGAATTAACTATTTATTAAAGGAGGATTGATAGAAATGTATTTTTATCTACCGATTGCATTAACCAGTATAAGCCTACCGCTTATTGTTGGACTCGGGTTGGTGGTAGGACTGCTTTCAGGTTTATTTGGTGTAGGTGGTGGTTTTTTAATGACACCCCTTTTGATTATGATCGGAATTCCTCCAACCGTGGCCGCTGCCACGGATTCACTCCAGATAGTCGGGGCATCGACATCAGGTACATTTGCCCACTGGAGACTTGGCAACGTTGATTTCAAGATGGGTATATATCTTCTTATCGGAGGATTCGTCGGCGGACTTGGCGGGGTTCATCTGGTTAAAATGCTCAGGATGATGGGAAACGCCGATTTTGTCATAAAGATAACTTATGTGCTGATGCTCGGTATTGTTGGCTCATACATGTTTGTTGAAAGCCTGAACGCCCTTAAAAAAGCAAAAAAGGCAAAAGAGGGCATTAAGGCTGCTGATATTCCTTCAAAGCCCAGGAAAGAATCCGGTTTCGTTAAATTTCTCAAAAGCCTCCCGCTTCAGACAAAGTTTGATAAATCCGGTGTAACCCATTCGGCCTTGCTGGTTATCTTCCTGGGGACTTTTGTGGGAATACTTGCCGCTATCATGGGAGTTGGCGGCGGTTTTCTTATGGTGCCTGTAATGGTTTATCTCCTCAGGATGCCGATGCACGTGGTTGTCGGCACAAGTCTGTTCCAGATACTTTTCACTTGCATAGAAGTTTCCTTTTTACAGGCATACGTAAACCAGACTGTTGATTTCATACTTGCGGTGCTTCTTCTCGCGGGTTCGACATTCGGGGCGCAGATAGGCACTAAGCTCGGCAAGAAACTGCATGGGGACCAGTTAAAAATACTCCTTGCCATACTCGTGCTTGTTGTTACAGCAAAGATAATGCTCGACCTGCTGCTTGAGCCATCCATACTTCTTTCAATGAAAGGAGGCCACTAAATGAGAATGTTCAAAAGGATCTGTTTATTTAATTTAGTTGCCGCATGCTTTCTGATCATGTTCTTTTCATCGAGCGCCTTTTCCATTACGTTTGAAGTTTCACCCGCTCAAATATCGGTAGACTCGCTTTATCACGGCAGCAAGGTTGTAGTAACCGGTGAGGTTGAAGCTGGAGAAGACATTATTATAAAATTCAGTTCACCGGAAAAAAAGGCCCACCTGCGCAAAAAGGGGAAGAGAGGCGGATTGTTGTGGATGAATGTAGGCGAGTTTGAATTCAATCCAGTTTCAGATGTTTATCTCTTGTATTCCACACAGGATATCAGCTCAATGTTAACCAAAGATCAACAGGATAAATACGCGCTGGGATATGACGCTTTCAAAAGAATTGTTGAGGTGTCTCCTGTCAGCAGTGAGTCCGAAAAGGAAAAGTGGGTTGAAGAATTTATAAAATTTAAGGAAAATACAGGGGTATACGGCCACTTCACCGATCAGGTTGAAACAGAGACAAATGGCGGCAAAAAAACCTTCAGGCTTTCTTTGGACTGGCCTTACCAGGCGCCGCCGCAGGAGTACACGGTAAGTGTTTACGCAGTTAAAGACAACGCGGTGCAGAATTATAATCAGATGTCCCTGAATGTTAAAAAGGTAGGCGCCCTCAATTTCATATCTGATCTGGCGTTCAATAAAGCCTCCATTTACGGCATAGTCTCTATATTTATAGCCCTCTTAGCCGGATTTATTGTCAGCGTGATATTTAAAGGAGGAAGCGGGGCCCATTAATGCGATTGTAAAGGAGGATTAAAATAATGTATAAAAAGATATTACTTGCGGTTGACGGATCGGATGCAAGCGGGAACGCCATAAAACATGCTATTGCGCTTGCAAAGAATAACAATGGAACACTCATAGCGCTTTACGTTATCTCGCCGATTTATATTACTGATATAGAAACTTTTAAGCCGGAAATGTTGTATCGGGGGCTAAAACAGGAAGGTGAGAAGATTCTCGCGGACATTAAAGAACTCGCGGGAAAGGATGGCGTGGAAGTAATGACACGCATTGAAGACGGCATACCCGATGAAATAATATGTGAGGTGGCGGGAGATTCCGACGCAGACCTCATAATAATGGGAAGCCACGGCAGGACCGGATTTGGGAAGGTGTTTATCGGTAGCGTCACGGAACGGGTCATAAGCAAAGAGAAATGCTGTCCCGTACTTGTAGTCAGATAAGGAACAAAAGTTCAAGTTATATCCGGACAGGTCTGCAGAAGATGCAGACCTGTTTGATTTTTACAGCAATTCACCTGCTGAAGTTCCAGTCCTTTGTAGAGTATTTTACCTGCTTGAGTTCTTTTGCGAGACTGATCTCAAATTTTGTAGGGTTGTCGGAGATCAGTTTTATCCCCAGCGAATCTTCAAACCCCTTTTTTATCGAAAGACTGAGGTTGTCAAAAGAAATACCCTCCGCGTGCTCACTGATAGAGGAAATGTCCCCGAAGGCGTTTTTGTCACCAAGCGCAAGGGCATTACAAAGTTTCTCCGCATCGAAATCCAGAAGGATCGAACCATGCTGCATGAACCCCTTGCTGTATCTTTTCTGCGCGCTACCGATTACCTTTTTCCCGTCTATCGTTATCTCGCCGTATGATACTGCCTTGAAACAGGCCGGATTCCTCTGGCCGGAGTTCATTTTTCTTTTGAATGAGATGTCGGCTTTTATGCCGCAGGTATTCAGGCCGAGCAGGATCGCATTGCATATGACGGAGTAGTTTTCGTGCAGATTAGTACTGAAAGGCTGGGAGTCTGTCCGTGCGGAAAAGCTGTACGTGAGCTCTATGTCGTGCAGTACTGCCCTGCCTCCGGTCAGCCTTCGAACAACCGGGTAGTCCATTCTGTCGCAGTAATCGATATTAACTTCCGATATCTTCTGGAAATGCCCTATGCTTAAAGACGGCCTGTTCCATTTGTAAAGTCTGAGGGTAGGGGGGGAGAGTTCCTGCCTGACCGCTTCTGATATGGCCTCGTCAACTGCCATGTTAAAGAAGGCGTCATTGGCCTCATGAATGATAATACGTATGAATTGCATAAAAAATGGGTAAGGGCCCGCTCTTAATCTTTCTTAAGAATGATCTTGTGTTTAATGAGCGATATCTCTTTTATCGAACCTTCAAAGAACTTCTGTTCGCCGAAGAGGTTTTTCATAAAGATCTTGCCGTCCTCGGGCCTCAGGACATCCACATTTTCAAGGTAAAGTTCTTCTTTCCCGTCTTTTTCGATATACGCATTGGCTTCACACATTTATTAGCTCCCTTATATTTTGAATAAGTTCTTCCACAAGATGCGGAAGAGGTTCTTTTGATATCCCGACTATTTCAACCTGTTCCTGGTTAAGCGGAAGCAGTATCTTTTTTGCGTGGCTGGATGAGAGAGCCTCGGCTATTGAAGGGGTCACTTCTCCCAACATCGCGTTTGGGAGCATGATGCTGACCGGGCCGGTTATGATATCAACCACGGAGGCGTTCCATGCTATCGCGTTTTCTCCGCTCGCTCCTTTGTCCGCGCCTGATGTCATCATAGCTGTTGTTGCTACCGCGTTGGTGCCGAGGGCGGTGATCTCGATAGATTCTCCGAACTCCTCCCGCAGTCTCTTTACCACGAGACTCCCGATACCTCCTCCCTGACCGTCGATCACAGCTATTTTGATCATATAAAAATTATAAAGAATTGAGCTTAAACAGTCAATTTTGTCAGTGAAAATGGCATGCGTTTATGAAATGATTTTTGTGAATTTTCTTTTGTTATGCGGACCAAATGAAGGTGGGTCCGCTCATGCGAGTTACCTATTGCAGGATGATCAATGTGAAGAATTCTTCAATTGTATTATGTATTCATTAAAATATTTAAGTTGACATTTGAAGGGTTTTGAGTTAATTAGTAATTGTTATTCACTGTCTTTCCTGATGCGGAAGGAACAGAAGTAAATGAAAAAGTATTTTCTTGCGACTCTATTAATAGTTGTATCTATTGTGCTTAATGGAGCAGTCCCCTGTTTTGGCGCGGATCAGGCGAAAGAGTGGGAGTGCCTTTTCTGCCACCAGTATCCGGGCCTTGTGATGCCAGAAAAAGCTGATAGATTTAAAGTCATTTCTATTGACAAGGAGAAGCATTTTAGTTCGCCCCACGGTAAAATTGGCTGTATAAAATGCCATACACTTATAAAAAAGGTTCCTCACACTGGTCTGACAGATATTGAATGCACAACTGAATGTCATCTTGAGGATAAAGAGAAAATAGATGTAATTGATCTTTCTCTATATTCGATACACGAAAACGAACAATGTTCGATTGAGAATTTGGAGGACCATTCATCGTGCAGGGTTTGTCATCCCTTATATCCTCATAGTAATAATAAAAAAATAAGGGCTCTTCTCAACATGCATACAGGATATATGGTTTGCGATATGTGTCATCTGAAAAAGGTAATCCTGAAAAACCTGACTTATGACTGGAAAAGTCCTGATAGTGTCAAATTTTACGGTAAACCTTATGGCCGATACTCTATTGAAGGGAATAAAATAAAAGAGTTCTGGAGGTCCATATCCAGGATGTTCAAGCGATTATTTTCGAAAGAAATGTATCCTGAACAAGCAGGCGAAACCGGATATGTGACATCTCGGATAGCTGCTTTTTCTGTAGAAAAAGAAAAGAAAAAAATAGTAATGAATACCCAGGATACAGAGAAAGCAATTGAATTTACAACCAGGGAGAAAATCTTCGCCCCCGGTGAGAAGGAGAAGGAATTAAATTATTTTCACAGAGATATAACAAAGAAAGAGTTCAGCGTGGCATGTAATGAATGTCATTCTTCGAAAGGGGGATTAGATTTTAAGAAACTGGGTTACGACGATCAAAAAGCCAAATATCTGAAAGAATTAGATGTTAAGAGACTGGAAACAGAATATGAAATATTTTATTTTCCGCACATGTTTGAACGCTGAATGATTCCGAATTGTTTGTCCGGTAAATTCGTTGGACAGATACTACTGTATTACTTTTAGATTAGAACGGCGACAAAATGACCTGACATATTCATATTTTATTATTTCCATTCGCTATCTTACAATTATTTGCAGTTGATCTCTTTTATCTTTTCAAGACTTCTTTTTTTTGATATACTCAACATTATTAATAAAATCATAAGAAAATCTTATAAATCGAAAAAACAGTAATAACTGTATGAAGGAGGTTTTGAAGTGAAACCTGATTCGCCATTCTATGCAGATACCTTAAAAACACTGAAACAGTCGGAACTCTTCGGCGGGCTTGAGGAAGCAGTTATTCAGGACATGCTCATTATGTTTCGGAGAGAGACATGGCTGAGGAAATCCATAGTGATGGATCCAGAGGAGACGCTGAAGCATTTTTTTGTGATAATATCCGGGCGTGTGAAAGCAATACGTATTAATCCCGATACCGGCAGGGAGTTTACCATTAGTCTGCTGGGACCGGGAGCTGCCTTTGATGTGCTCCCTCTCCTTGATGGTAAAAACACAATGTGTCATTTATTGCCCTGGATGATGTTGAGGCATTATCTGCTCCTTTTTATGTCGTACATGAGTGGATAGAAAGGCACCCCTGCTTTAACGGCTCATTTCTCCCTTATGTCGCTAAACGAATGCGGCAGATTGCTAACCTCACATTTGATCTGGCGCTTGAAGATACAGGCACCCGCTTAATGAAGCTATTCCTCAAACATACTGTTCAGAACAATCCTTATCCCAATTTGAAACTGATCAATGATCTTTCCAATGAAGAATTGGCCGGTATGATCGGAACGGTCAGAGTGGTTGTAAACAGGTATATGCAAAAGCTCAAAGAAGAAGGAATTATTGACGCCCATAGGGGCAGCCTGGGAATCAGGGACCTGCACGCACTGGTGGAGAAGATTGAACATCATGTTGGCTTAAGTACAGGGAATAAAAGTAATACTAACTAACTGCTGAAATCCTTTTTGTGATCTTCTATCATTTTACCTGAGTAGTTACCCATCATTAATCTCTCCAGGACGTTTCTTACCCCTCTTTTTAACGTTGTCTCTTTAGGACGGTGTGCCTATGCGCTTATAAGAACAGTTACGCTTTTTTGATAAAATTAGCGGGTTGTGTAACTTAAGTAGCAGAAGAGTAAACGGACATCATGTAAATTTAAAATAATAATATTTCATTAGATAAAAGCAAAGCAACGAGGAGGAGCTTTGTCCGGAAAACAAAAATTGGCGGTCTCAATCTTTAACACCCATATAGAAGCGGAAGATGCAGTCAGGGAGCTGCAGAAATACGGATTTAATATGAAGAAACTATCCATTGCAGGAAAGGATTTTCACTCCGGGGACAGCATAGCGGGCAATTACAATACAGGGGATCGAGTCAGGTACTGCGGCAAATTAGGGGCATTCTGGGAAAAAGTATTGGGGATTGTTTATGGTTCGGCATTTTTTATTATTCCGGATATAGGTCCTGTTGTCATTGGAGGGCCTCTCGTAAGAAAGATTATCAGCGTTCTTGAGGGTGCCGCTCTTGTAGACGGACTGAGCGCTATTGGAACAGTGTTTTACAGCATCGGGATACCGAATGAAAGCATTCTTGAATACGAGACGTCTCTCAAGTCGAATAAATTCCTTCTTCTTGCCGACGGCGCCGCTGAAGAGGTTGAACACGCCCTCAAAATCCTTAAGGCAACAAAAGCGACCGATACAACAATCCATCATGGTTACAGGGGAGCTGTTTTCAGGAATGTAAATAAAAACAAATAGTAAGGAGCGAACAATGAAAAAGAAGAATGAGAAAAAGTCAGCAGTGAAATTAAACGTTGGACAAAAAAATGCTGGAGGGTCTTCAAAAAATGACGGTGATACAGGTATTAAAAAACAGTACCTCAAAACCAAACCGGTATGCAGGATTACTTTTAGATTACCAAAAGACGCGGCTCCTGAAGCCCGGATTGTTACAGTTGCCGGTGATTTTAATAACTGGGATACTGCTGAAACTCAATTAAAGAGGCTTAAAAGCGGAGACTTCAAGGCAACCCTGGAATTGCCTGGCGACAGAGAATACAGATTCAGGTACCTGATTGATGGCAGCCGGTGGGAGAATGACTGGTGTGCCGACAAATATATTCCCAATCCATACGGCTGCGACGATTCAGTAGTGGTAGTTTAATGAATGAGTAGAACGCAGCACTTTATATATTGATTAAAATATTTCAGTTGACAGGGGAAGAATTTTGAGTTATTTATTAATTAGAGTCTATGTGTAAACTTAAACTTTAAGTCGTCATTCTCGCAGCCTGTTGAGCGGGAATCCAGCCTTTTCAGTGAGTTCTGGATGCCCGATTAAAGATTTCGGGCATGACAAAACAAAAAATAAAGGAGGGAAAAGTTATGGCAAAGAAAAAGGAGTCGAAAGAGATTGTAAAGGTTGAACCATCTGGATTATTGTCACCCTTTGAGGAGATGGAGAGACGGTTTGAAGATTTTTTCAGGAGGCCTTTTTCTCTAATGCCTTCATGGCTGCCGAGACCGGGCATGCCTGAAATGGAAGAAATTGCTCCGACAGTAGATATTTTTGAGAAGGACAACAATGTTGTTGTAAAGGCAGAGATACCGGGAATGAAGAAAGAGGACATTGAAGTGAATCTCACTGATAACACGATAACTATTTCCGGAGAAAAGAAAAAAGAAGATAAGGTTGAAAAGAAAAACTACTACAGGTTTGAGAGTTCATATGGCTCATTTTGCCGCAGCTTTCGCCTGCCCAAAGAGGTCCAGACTGATAAAGCAAAAGCAACATTTAAAAGAGGGGTTCTTGAAATAACAATTCCCGAAACAGAAGATGCTAAGAAGAGGAAAAAGAAGTTAAATATTGAATAGGATAAGCCGGGGCCGCTCGAATTGATGGGCCTCAGCTTTTAAATATCAGGATTATTTAAATAAGATCTAGATAACGCGATAAATTTGCCGCTTAATTAATCGGTTAGTGTATCAGTGCTAATCAAATGGGAAGAAGAGCAAAATGAAAATTCTCGTTGTTGATGATGACACGCATATACTGCGTCTTTATAAAGAAGAGCTGAAAGATGAGGGGTATGGAGTTGTCACTGCCGGAACAGGAAAAGAGGCATTAGAGCTTTTTGAAAAAGAAAACCCTGATATTGTTACACTGGATATACTCATGCCTGATATTGACGGTAAAAGTCTTTTGAAAAAGATGAAGAAGCAACAGCCGCAAATACCTGTTATTATGTCCACAGCATATGATTACCTGGATGATTTTTCTGTCTGGGCGTCTGAATCTGATGCTTACATCGTAAAATCGTCGGATCTGAGTGAATTAAAAAGAACGATCAAAAAAATAATCAAAGACGGGAAAAATTGACAGTGGAGCCGAAGAATTCAGAAACAGGGAAAAGCGAAGAGATTGCAACTATCGCATATGTAATTGATTGTAAATGTTAATGGATATGACATGATTATTGTAAGTGAGATGTTTTTTGTAAATTAAAAAAGAAGGAGGTTTGGAACATGAATTTAGAA
>BDTS01000044.1 GCA_002897915.1 bacterium BMS3Bbin09
ATGCCTTTTGATTTTCAATGGAAACTCTTCACCAAATAGTTTATATTACTAATCATGCCTGCCGATAACAAAAGCGATTTCCTCGTAACGGCCGTAAAAGCCGCCCGGATTGCCGGGGACTTTATTCTCGAAAACCTCGGCAAGATATCTAATGACGATATCGATATCAAACAGGCATCGGACTTTGTCACATATGTTGACAAGGAATCTGAACAGCTCATTATTAATACGATCAAAGATGTGTTCCCCGGACATCATTTCCTTGCAGAGGAGTCCATAAAAGATAACGCCGGACATGAATACCGCTGGATAATAGACCCGTTGGACGGAACCACCAATTTCATTCACAGTTATCCGGCCTTCTGTGTCTCGATCGCGCTTGAGCATAACAATGAGTTAATCCTCGGGGTAATTTTCGATCCTCAGAAGAAAGAACTCTTCACCGCTGAAAAGGGAAAAGGAACATTCCTGAACGATCATCCCGTCAGCATATCCAGGACCGCTGATATGAGTAGCTGCCTTATTACAACCGGCTTTCCATTCAAACGCAAAGAGATGATGGACCCTTATTTGAAACTCTTCAAGAATATCCTCTTCAGGGTAAGTGACATCAGGAGGGCCGGTTCAGCCGCTCTTGATCTGGCACACCTGGCCTGCGGCAGATGCGAAGCATTCTTCGAGATCGGTCTCAGCCCATGGGACATAGCTGCCGGGGTCATAATGATAAAAGAAGCAGGCGGCATAGTTACAGATTTCGGAGGCGGAACAGACTATTTGACGACAGGTAACATAGTCGCCGGCGCACCAGCCATTCACCCGGAGATACTGAAGGAAGTTAAAGGTGTTTTTGAAGGTACCGTAGATAAGTAACTGATTAAATGTCGTATTTGTCACGCAGCCATTTAATCCTAATTCCGTATCAATCACTCCAGAAAGAAAGCCACTAAATGAACAAAAGAAATACTATAAAATGACGATCCTGCGCATAATACCCCTTTCAATATCTATCATTCTGGCCATTATAGGGATTGGCCTTGCCACACCAAAAACTAAATTCAAGCGGCCCATACAAAAATAGCTTTCAGTACAGTTGCTTGTTTTTTTCCCGCAATGATCTATAATTAGTTATGTTCCCTCTATTCATATTATTCGTAGTAATCCCGATGATTGAGTTGTCACTCCTCATTACAGTAGGCTCGCACATCGGTTTATTAAATACTATAGTCATAGTCATCCTGACTGCAATTGTCGGCGCTTATATGGTCAAACTGGAAGGCCTCGGGGTCATATACCGGATACAGCAGAGCATGCGGGATGGTATATTCCCGGAAGACGAGCTCATCGACGGTATGATGATCCTGGTAGCAGGCGCCCTGCTCCTTACACCAGGTTTTTTCACCGATATTATCGGTTTTCTCATGGTCATTCCGTTCACAAGGAAGCACATCAGAATATTCGCCATGAAATATATAAAGAACAAGATGCCGCCGGGAGATATCGAAATTACAGACTTTGACGTGAAGTAAGGCCTGCCGCGCCCTGCTCTTCTTTCCTCACGAACATCGTAAAGTCGTAAGGAATCTTTTCTTTTGCCAGCGAGACATGAGGCGAGAGGTTAGTCCTTGCGAAGTCGATCATCTCATCCTGGGAAAGATAGTTTAGTTCAACAGACTTCTTTGGGTTTTCAGATGAAAGGGCGTTAAAGGCAAGTGCCTTACGACAGCAGAGGAAAAGCCTCTTCAGGACATTCTTTACCGTTTTATCGAGGTCCTTCAGTTTCAGATTAAAGACACCGCAAAGGAAAATATAATCGAACTCCTCGTCCATATTATCAATCTCAATGTCGAAAACTCTAAAAACTGTTTCAGGGTGTTTCTGCTTTGCAAGTGAGATCAGATTCGCATTTATATCAAAACCGGTATAATTGACGGAGATGTTCCTGTCTTTCAGGACCTGATAGAGATCACCCTTCCCGCATCCGTAATCAAGCACTTTACTGCCTTCGATACTCTCATCAATATCAAGCAGGCATTCATAACGAAGGGACTGTCCTTTTGGAGTCCACCTGACCCCCTCTGGCCTGTCTCCGTGCATCTGAAACTCCTTGTCAAAAAAGGAGATGACATATTCCTTGTAAAGGCTGTCCATTATTCGACCCTGACTATTATCTCTTCGGGGAGCTTCCCGATCAGTTCATCCACCGACTTCTCGAGGTGATCATTAATTTTTGATTCCGCGGTTATTATTACCCTGTAGTCCGGTTCTCCCAGAATTGGATAAGAACCGAATGCCACGTCTTTATGTTCTTCTACCACCTTGTTCAGGATATCCGCTATGTCCGCTTCATGACAGTTCAGGTAGAGGCGTTTCAGGTTGAATGCCGGGGAACGAAACATCTCCCTGATCATAGGAAACTTTTTTCTGAGATATTCGGGGATCCCGGGGAAGATAAATATATTCTTGAAGGATATTACCGGAAAACGCGTATTCCCGGAACAATTGACCTTACTACCCTCAGGAACCATCGTCATCTTGATGATAGATCTGTTAAGATCGGTTTTGTACCTTGCACATAGGAACTCCCTGATCTCACTATTCTCGGTAAGTTTAACTCCAAAACCCTCTGCAATTCCAGCCATTGTTACATCGTCGTGTGTCGGACCGACCCCGCCTGCTGTAAATACATAATCATATTGGCCGGAGAATTCCGCCGCTTCTCTGCCTATCAACTCTATTTCGTCAGGGATCACGGATATCCTCCTCACATCGACCCCAAGAGTCCTCAGTTCCAAAGCAAGATAAAAAGAATTGGCATCCCGCACCTTTCCCGAGAGTATCTCATTTCCAATTATTATTATCCCGGCTGTCTTTAATGTCCGCATATAAATACTTTATCAGAAACAGGTGCTGATTTATCAACTGTTTTAACTGCGCTCTAATCAGCTAAGAATCCTTCTTTATGCAACTTATTGTTAAACATAACATTTTTTGTTTATTACTTAAGTATTTTGATTTATATACCGAGAAATATGTTACCTTTGTTATTAAGTACTAATATATAATGGATATATCTAAAACATACTACATACCCCAAAGCATGAAGAGCATAAAAAATTATATACTCTTCTCTTTCTTCCTGGTATCAATCGTCAGCGGGATCATAGTTACTCTTACATTTCATAACGTTATAGTCAATGCATTGATCGATGAAGGCATACATTATAATGTTATTAGAAACATAGAGAATAATATTATTATGACAAGCTCGATCGTGATTGTCGTAGGAGTAATTGCCATTATAGCCTTCGCATTCTACATTGCCCGGAAAATTATCAAGCCGATAAGAGAACTTACTGAAGGCACCATTGATATAGCGAACGGCAAATTTGACAGAAGGATACATATCTACAACTATGATGAGTTGAACCAGCTGGCTGACGGTTTCAATTGTATGGCGGAACATATCGAGGCAACGCTTAAGGAACTCCAGGCTGCAAAGGACTATAATGACAACATACTGGTCTCTGTCCCTTCCATTCTTATTGTTCTGAACAACCAGTTGAACATTCTTTCAACGAATGTGGCATTCGAGAAGATCCACAAACAATACCCCTCACTGACACTCAATGATCTCACTGCCAAAATGGCAGATGATATCAAGAAGAATATTGATACAGGAAAAACAATACATAATGAGATTACTATAGTGCCGACAGGCACCAAAGCGAAATTAATATTTGTCTCGACCGTATCATTCATCGGGGATGATGAGCATATCTCTGATACTGAAAAGGCCCGTGTCCTTTTGACCCTCACGGACATAACCGAAAGACGGAAGATGAAAGAATTGGTTATGCAGTCAATGAGGGATTGGGAAGACACTTTCAACACCATCCCGGATATGATCACCATTCATGACATGGATTTCAACATATTACACGCCAACCGGGCGGCCAAAGAAGTTCTTAAACTGGAGGGCGTTGATCTTACCCAGCAAACTAAGTGCTTCAAACATTATCACGGCATGGATGAAAGACCAAAGGCATGCCCGAGCTGCGACTGCCTGAAAACAGGATTACCGATCACATTCGAGCTATTTGAGCCCCATCTGGGCAAGTTCATTGAAATACGGTCCATCCCCCGGATCACTAAAGACAATGAATTTATTGGTCAGATACATATAGCACGTGACATATCAGCACGTAAAAAGATCGAAGACGAACACGCCGAGCTTCTTAAGGCCGTTACAAAGGCAAAGATCGAATGGGAAATGACCTTTGACAGCGCCCTGGAGAATATTGTAATAATAGATAAGAATCTTCTGATCACAAGGTGCAACAAAAGTTTCTCTGAATATGTAAACAGATCGATCAATGATATAATCGGTCATAAGTGTTACGAATTCTTTCCCTGCTCTGACCAGACAGCCGGCAAATGTAAACTTTGCCTGGAGAATTCAAAAGACCTGCCGATAAAGAGTGAGATAAAGACACCTTCTGGCCGCTGGCTATATGTTAGTCACCGTCCTATCAAAGATGAAAAGGGCATATCTGCTCAATCTATTATCATTGCAACTGATATTTCTGAAATTAAGCAGACGCAGGAAAAACTCAATGCTTCAAAGGAAGCCCTCAACAATAAAGTTGCCGACCTCGAAAGATTTTATGATATGGCAATAGGCAGGGAACTGAAAATGAAGCAGCTGAAAAAAGAGATTAAAAAACTGAATGCAGCGCTTGAAAATTACGATATAAATAAAAATGAGTATACTGCAAAATAACATAACCAAGAACAATATCCTTATCGATCATGTAAAAGATTGGGGTGACCTTCTCAATTCACTGCCATATCCGGTATCCATAGTCGATCCAGAATCTAATAGTGTCATGATAAATAAAGAGATGGCCAATATATTAGATATCTCTGATAAACCTGAGAATGCCAAGTGTTACCATTTATTTCATGGATCCAAGTGTCCAGTTGAAGAATGCCCTCTCCAAAAGACCATTCAGAGCGGTAAAAAAGAACATGCCGAGATATATGACCCTATACGTAATAAATTATTTATCGAAAGCACATCTCCCATTCTGATCGAAGGCTCTTTAATAGGGGTGATCCATACACTTTTTGATATAACTGAAATAAAGTCAGTTAAAGATAGTGACTTCGACCTCCTCGAAATATACGCCGCGTCTATTAACGATCTTAAGACAAGGGGAATAGAGGCACAGAAAGGCAGAGACGCCTTCCTGAACATGCTGGAGGATATAAACGAATCGTATAAAGAACTCGAAGACCTCTTCATGAAGTTCATAGTCGTAATGGTCAACGCCCTTGATGCAAAGAGCCCATGGACCAAGGGTCATTCCGAAAGAGTTTCCATATTTGCCGAACAGATTGCGATGGAGATCCTGATGGACGAGGAGGAGATAAAGAACATAAAACTGGCCGGACTGCTACATGATATAGGAAAGATAGCCACCTATGATTATCTCCTTGATAAGCCCAAGGGGCTTACCAATGAAGAGTTTGAGATCGTTAAGAAACACCCTATTCAGGGTGTAAATATCCTTAAGGAAATAAAACAGTTAAGCGAGATAGTACCCCTTATCAGATATCACCATGAGAGGATGGATGGGAATGGGTACCCTGACAAACTTAGTGGCTCTCATATACCTCTTGGTGCAAGGATACTCCACGTTGCCGACTCATTCGATTCCATGACATCCGACAGGCCGTACAGGCCCGCCCCCGGAATTAAGTTCGCATTGTCAGAACTTAAGAAAAAAAGCGGGACCCAGTTCGATAAAAGAGTTGTCGAAGCGTTTATGAGCGTACTCAATAAGCAGAACAAGACTTGATTGAAGCGGTTGTTACGCACCGCTTAATTCGGCTTTAGCCGCGACTTCATGTTATAATTCCACATGAAATTTATCGCCGACCTTCATATACATTCCAAATATTCACGCGCAACCAGCCCTAACATGTCCACTGAAAACCTATGGAAATGGGCCCAGCTCAAAGGTATATCCGTTATGGGCACTGGAGATTTCACACACCCGGAATGGATCGCGGAACTAAAGGAGAAGCTTATTCCGACAGGTAATAACCTTTATGAACTTAAAAAGAAATACCGTTCTGACGATGTCCCGGAATCATGCAAGGCAGAAGTTTCTTTTCTCCTTACTGCCGAGATAAGCTGTATCTACAGCAAAAACGAGAAGGTCAGAAAGATACATTCACTCATATTCGCCCCTGATTTTAAGACCGCTGAAAAGATAAACAAGACACTCTCAAAGATTGGCAACCTTAAGTCGGACGGAAGGCCGATACTCGGCCTGGACGCTAAAAAGCTGCTCGAGATAGTCATTGAGAGTTCTCCTGATGCAATGCTCATCCCGGCGCACGCATGGACCCCGCACTTCTCTGTTTTTGGTGCGGTATCGGGTTTTGATTCTCTCGATGAATGTTTTGAAGAGCTTACACCCTATATCTATGCGATCGAGACAGGCCTCTCATCGGACCCTTCCATGAACCGCCGCCTTTCGGCACTGGACGGGATAACCCTCATTTCGAATTCAGATGCGCATTCACCAGCCAAGATCGGACGTGAAGCAAATATTTTTGATACGGAGATGTCATACAAAGGAATAACTGAATCATTAAAGAGCGGAGATGGCTTTACAGGGACAATTGAGTTTTTCCCCGAAGAAGGCAAATATCACTATGACGGACACAGAAATTGCAGTGTAAGTCTTACTCCGGAAGAAACACTGAAAAACAACGGCCTCTGTCCCGTGTGCGGCAAAAAAGTGACTGTAGGCGTAATGCACAGGGTAAATAAGCTCGCGGACAGGAAGAACGGTTCCAAAAAAGGGTTCCCGGGATTCCATTCAATAATACCGCTTCCCGAGATCATATCCGAAGTGGTAAAGGTCGGGGTCAACAGCAAGAGAGTGAACAATGAATACATGAAACTGCTCGAAGGCCTGGGTAATGAGTTCAATATCCTTATGAACGTGCCATTGAGTGATATAGGGGATACCGGGTCAGCGCTTCTGATGGAAGCCGTATCCAAGATGCGAAAAGGCGATATTAA
>BDTS01000045.1 GCA_002897915.1 bacterium BMS3Bbin09
CCCCTACAAACGGATTGTCTTTCTGTAAGGGCACGGCATGCCGTGCCCCTACGCAAACATAAAAAAAGGGCGACCCACCGGATCGCCCCTACAATTCACTTCCGCTCTTCAGATCTTCAGCGCCTTCCTGCCATTCTTATTATAAAGTGAGTTAGAATAGCACGGTCACCATGAATGAGAAAAAATTGAAAATATTCTTCTCCGGCATAGGAGGAAGCGGGCTATCCGCGATAGCTGGTTTTATGGCGGAGAGAGGGCACACTGTCGCGGGTTCGGACAGGGCGTTCGATAATGATTTGGAGCACCCTCTGAAAAAGAAACTCCAGGCAAGCGGGATCAGTATCATGCCCCAGGACGGGTCGGGCCTTGACAGCACCTTTGATCTCGCAGTATTCAGTACAGCGGTTGAATCGGATAAACCCGAGGCGTTAAAGGCTAAAGAGCTTGGCATAAAAACAATGACGAGGCCGGATTACCTTGCGGAGATCACGGAGGCATTCGATACAATAGCGGTATCGGGCACAAGCGGGAAATCGACCACATCGGGAATGCTCGCTTTTCTGATGGAGAGGCTCGGCCTTGAACCTAACTTTATCGGAGGGGGCAGGGTGGTCCGTTTCAGGTCCGACAAGAATCCGGGCAATTGGCGGGCCGGGGATTCGGACCGTCTTGTTATCGAGGCATGTGAATCGGACGGCACCATTGTAAATTACAGGCCTCAATATTCGATCATCCTTAACCTCGCGCTTGACCACCACCCGGTTGATGAGACGGCGGAGATGTTCGGGACATTCATAAGAAATTCACATGAAAAGGTCATACTGAATGCAGATGATGAAAAACTTATGGAGCTTTCAGGTAAAGGCGCAGTCACTTTTTCAATTAATGCCAGATCCGAATACAGGCCGGATAAAGTTGAATACGGAGCGTTCAGCACGGACTTCACTTTGCATGGAGTAGAATTTACCCTGTCCCTGCCCGGCAGGTATAACCTTTATAACGCTCTTTCATGCATAGCGTTCCTTTCGTATACAGGGACACCGCTTGATGCTATAGCAGAGGTACTGCCTGAATTTGACGGCATAGACAGGCGCTTCGATATCTATTTAAATGACGGGAAGCATCTGGTTATTGATGATTATGCCCATAACCCGCATAAGATAGAAGCGCTTATGGAGACGGTAAAGAGGCTCAGCGGAAATGTCTGTTATATATTCCAGCCGCACGGTTTCGGGCCGACGAGGCTGATGAAGGATGAATACATTAATGTATTCGCTGAAAATCTTCGGATCTCGGATCGGCTTATTCTTCTGCCCATCTATTACGTTGGCGGGACCGCAGCCAAAGACATATCAAGCAATGACCTTGCAGACGGGATCAATGCGCGCAACAGGTCCGCCTTTGTTATTGAGGATAGAAAAGAGACCATGGGGATGCTCGATGAGTACCGGACATTCGTTGTATTTGGTGCGCGGGACGAATCCCTTGCGGACCTGGCCAGAGAGATAGCCGAGAGATTAACCAGGTGATGTTGGACAATATGGCGGGTAATCAGTAAAATCTAACGTATGTCAGAGATCGGATACATAACTGCTTTTCTTGGAGGGTTGCTCTCCTTTCTCTCTCCTTGCGTGCTCCCGCTGATACCATCCTATGTCTCCTTTATTACCGGGATGTCCTTTGAGGATTTTCAGAAGGGGGACAAGAAGAGGGTCAGGAAACTTACGCTCATTAATTCATTCGCGTTCGTCCTCGGGTTCTCGACCGTCTTTATCCTGCTCGGGGTATTCTCTTCCGTTGTCGGAAAGTTCATGGCGGTTTACTATGACCAGATCCGGATCATCGGCGGGAGTCTTATTATATTGATGGGCCTTTATGTAATGGGGATACTGAAGCTGGATTTTCTTTCGTATGAGAAGAGGATGCACCTGCACTCAAAGCCCAAGGGCCACTTTGGTTCCTATATTGTCGGCCTGACGTTCGGCGCCGGCTGGACCCCGTGCATAGGACCGATACTTGGCTCGATCCTGCTTATTGCAAGCACATCGGGTTCTGCTGTACAGGGTTTCTGGCTTCTGCTTGCTTACTCTCTTGGCCTTGCGGTCCCGTTTATGATAACGTCCCTGACCATCAACACCTTCCTGAGCCATTTCAGCGCTATCCAGAAATACATGAGGCTGATAATGATATTGAGCGGGCTCCTGCTCATTGCATTCGGCGTGATCATGCTGACCGATAATCTGCCTCTGCTCCTGAGCATTGCCCCTGACCTTGGGGTAGAGGAATTAATAACGAATTGACAACATATGTGATTCGCTATAAAATTAATCTCTGTAATAATTAGGGGAGGGCCGCATGAAAAAACTGACACTGTTCACAATTCTGTTTTCGATCATATTAATGCCATTCGGCGTTATTGCCGCTGATTATTCCCTCAATGACCTTTACCGGATTGCGCTCGAAAAGAGCAGTACAATAGATATAGCTGAAGAGGATCTCAATATTTCCAAACGTGAAAAAGATATGGCCAGGGCCGTGCTGATGCCGACCCTTTCCGCATTCGGGACGCATACAAGGTACAGTGACGACAAGATCAGGAATGGTACGGTTCTGCAGCCTGAATACAGCAATGAATGGGGGCTGAGACTTGACCAGACCTTCTCCCTTAGCGGACGGGAGATCACGGCGTATAAGATGGCCAAACAGGGTATCACAAAAAGCGGTCTTGACCTTAAGGGCGTGAAGGCCGGATACCTCATGAATGTCGCCTCATCATATTATGATGTTTTGAATGCTAAGAAGACGATCGAGATCGCGAAGGTTAATCTGGAACGGCTTATCGGACACAGAGACGCCGCCCAAAAAAGGCTTGCGGCCGGAGCGGTCACGAAGACAACGCTTTTAAGGGCAGAGGCTGAGCTTGCCGGGTCCCGGGCCGATCTGATAAAAGCGGAGAACGATCTCCGGCTCGCGCGCACCATCCTTTCGGAATTTGTCGGCATAGAAGCGGATTTCAGGCTGATGGATGACAGCGGTGCCGCAGGTAATGTGGTTATGATGGAAAGCTGTGAGGTATCGGACCTGGATTGCCTGAAAAGACTGGCCCTGGATGCAAGGCCTGAAATAAAGGCCCTCGCGTTAAAGAAAGAGATCAGCAGAAAAGGGGTCGATTATGCCAAGGGATCATACTGGCCCAGTCTTTCGATAGAAGGTGTTTATTACCGGGATGAATATGAGCCGTCTGCGGCAACTGCTCTCGATGAAAAGATATATGGGGGGATAACACTTAATTTCCCCTTCTTTGAAGGCGGATTGAGCAGGGCAGAGGTCAGTGCGGCAAGGGCAAGGGCCAGGCAGGCAGAGGCCGGGATCGCCAACCTTGAGAAAGATGTCAGGGTCGAGGTCGAAAGGAATTATCTCAAAGTCTCGACAACATCCGCTGTTCTTGCACATCTGAAGGCGGAGGTCGAATACGCCCGTGACAATTTCAACGCGGTCACAAAGCAGTTCCGGCACGGTCTGGCGGACAGCATAGACGTTATCGACGCGAACACACTGCTCGTTACCTCTGAAAGAGAGCGGGCCAATACTGAGTATCTTTATCAGCTTGCGATCATAAGGCTGCAGAGGTCGACCGGGACTTTGCTTGGATCAGTCGACAGCGGTCAGTAGACCAGAGGGAGAATTTCAATGCAACACAAAATAATAACAGCACTCTTTATCTTTATATTAATGTTTTCCTTTTCTGTTCATGCGGAGGATAAAAAGCAGTCCGGGATGCCGCCCGCGATAGTCGTTGTCTCTGAAATTGCTTCCGGGATGGTTGCTCCACAGACCGAGTTTGTCGGGACGGTCTTTTTCAGTGAGGTCTCGGACGTTGCGTGCGAGGTAGACGGCAAGGTTGAGTCCGCGGATTTTGAAGAGGGCCAGAGGGTAGATGAGGGCGACGGGCTCGTTGATATTAATTCGGATATTCTTAATTCCGACCTTGATAAGGCCATGCTTGAGTATGCGAGGGCGGTACAGCTTTATAAGGAAGAGCTTATAACTGAAGAGGAATACGACGCGCGGAGGTTCGAAAAAGAGCGGCTCGAAATTATCCTCTCCAAAAAGACCGTCAAGGCGCCGTTTACAGGCGTGATCGTAAAGAAATATGTTGAGAGGGGAGAGTGGCTTTCTCCCGGCACAGTTGTCGCGACGGTTGCGGCTGACGATATTGCGGATATTATAGTTGATGTTCCCGAACAGGTTGTAATGTTCCTCTCCAATGGTATGGAGGTCACAGTAAAAGCCGGAGGCTCAGACCTGAAAGGGAAGGTGATCGCGGTCATACCGAGCGGAGATATATCTACGAGGACATTCCCTGTAAAAATACGGGTTGTGAATACCACATCACTCATTGAAGGGATGGAGGCGCGTGTGACCCTTCCGGAAGGTGAAGCAGTGAAGGCGCTGACCGTGAACAGGGATGCTGTCATAAATATGTTCGGCAATACGGTCGTGTATACGGTTCAGGGCACAAAGCCCACAATGGTACCTGTGGTTGTCCTGGGATATAAGGGGATGACAGCAGGGATAAAGGGCGAGGGGCTTAAGGAAGGCATGAAGGTCGTGATCAAGGGCAACGAGAGGCTCAGGCCCGGGCAGGAAGTAGTAATTAAATAAAATGGATGTTGTTGAATTTGCTATAAAAAAACCTGTTACCGTTATCGTCGGTATTATCCTGATATTGCTCTTCGGGCTGATAGGTCTCTTCGAGATGCCGTACCAGTTGAGCCCTGATGTGACTGTGCCTGAGATCGAGGTCAGGACGGTCTGGCCCGGCGCCACCCCTTATGAGGTAGAGCGCGACATTATCGAAGAGCAGGAGCAGGTTCTTAAAGGTATCCCCCGCCTTACCGAGATGGAAAGCACCTCGACGAACAGTCAGGGGTCCGTCACATTGCGCTTCAGTATAGGCACGGATATCAATAACGCGGTCCTGCGGGTCTCGAACAAACTTAATGAGGTCTCCTCCTATCCGGAGAACGTCGAGAGGCCGGTCATCAATGCCACAGGGGCCGCTACCTCTCCGGTCATCTGGATAATAATGAAGGCCGATGATGACAACCCCAACGATATAAGCACGTACAAGACCTTTTTCGAGAACGAGGTGAGACAGCATCTCGAACGCGTAAAAGGGGTGGCCGACCTCTTTATAGGCGGCGGCCGCGAGAGTGAGATGCATGTTATAGCCGATCCCGCGAAACTTGCCTCTTTCGGCCTTACTGTCAATGACCTGATCAATGTCCTTAAGTCCGAAAACGTGGATGTCTCCGCGGGTACCATGGGAGTCGGCAGGAGGAACTACAGAATAAGGACGGTCGGGCAGTTCAGGACACCCGAAGAGATGGAGAAATTGATCATAAGATCGGACGGGCAGAGACGCATTACTCTTGCCGATGTGGCAAAGGTCGAGTTTGGTTACGAAAAGAAGTCTGTGGCCATGATCCATAACATGAAGGACGGGATAGCGATCGGAGTGAAACCGGAACCAGGGACGAACATCCTCGATATGACCGACAGGGTGGAGGAAACCCTTAACCAGCTTAATGCTGAAATAATGGCCCCTCAAAAGATATCCCTCAATATGGTCTATAATCAGAGGCCGTACATTCAGGGCGCGATTAATCTCGTCAAGCGGAATATACTTATAGGCGGCATACTCGCCATCATCGTTCTACTTATCTTTCTCAGGAGTTTATCTTCCACGATAGTCGTTGCGGTGGCGATCCCGATAAGTGTGATCGGTACGTTCTTTGTAATGAACGCACTCGGGAGGAACCTGAATGTTGTCAGCCTCGCAGGTATCGCCTTTGCGGTCGGGATGCTCGTGGACAACGCTATTGTTGTGCTTGAGAATATTGACCGCCACAGGGGAATGGGCAAGAACCCTTATGACGCCGCTTATGATGGTACACATGAGGTCTGGGGCGCTGTGCTCGCGTCCACGCTTACAACTGTCGCGGTGTTTCTGCCGGTCGTCTTTGTGCAGGAAGAGGCAGGACAGCTCTTCAGGGACATTGCCATAGCAGTGAGCTGTGCCGTTACGCTCAGCCTCTTTGTCTCGGTCCTTGTTATTCCGATGCTTTCGGAAAAGCTCTTCAGTACGATCGGGAGGAAAAAGGCAGAGCAGAAAGATACGGCCCTCACCTCTATCGGTAACAGACTTGTTGAGATGATAATGAGGCTTGTAAATTTTGCTACAGCTTCTGCGAAGGCAAGGATCATAACTATTGTTTTGCTTACCTCGCTTTCTATTCTCTCTGGCTGGCTGTTGATGCCCAAGAGCGAATACCTCCCTCAGGGGAACAGGAATTTGGTGATAAGTATACTCATACCGCCCCCAGGGCTTTCATATAAAGAAAAGAAGGAGATAGGGGACCAGCTCTTTGGCGGACTCAAAGACTATATCGGTAAGGACCATGAAGGACTGCCTGCTATTGAGAATATGTTCTATGTAGGTTCCGACAGATTTGATATAGTCGGCGCCATTAGTGCGGACCTGCAGCGCGCGGGAGAACTCCTGCCGCTTTTCATGAAAAACGTCAACAGCATCCCGGGGATGTTCGGTATAAGTATGCAGGCCGGGATATTCCAGAACAGGCTCGGCAGGGGGAGGACGGTCGAGGTCAATGTGGTCGGTGATGATATGAACCGGATCGTCGCGGCCGCGGGCGCCATGTTCGGCATTATGATGAAGGAGATTCCCGGAGCGCAGATCCGTCCTGTTCCTTCCCTTGAACTGCTTTACCCTGAAGTAAGGCTGCTGCCTGACAGGGAGAGGCTGCGCGCCTCCGGTATGAGCGCAGCGGAACTCGGGATCGCCCTCGATGTGATGATGGACGGGAGAAAGATAGGGGAGTTCATGCAGGAGGGGAAGAAGAAGATAAATCTTGTTATGATGGCCCCGGAATCAGACATAGATACGCCTGAAAAACTATATAATGCAATGATCGCTACCCCGGCCGGAAAGGTGATGCCGGTATCCTCGTTCACTACCCTCAAAAGGACGACAGGTATCGATGCGATCCGTCATCTCGAAAGAAAAAGGACAATCACCCTCCAGGTGACACCGCCTGCCAACGTGCCGATTGAAAAGGCAATGGACGTCATAGATGGAAAGGTGATACCCGCTGTCCGCTCTATGGGTCTTATGGGGAACGGGACGACCGTATCGATGAGCGGTGTTGCCGATAAGTTAAAGGAGACACAGCAGGTCCTTCAATGGAACTTCGTGCTTGCGGCGCTCATAGCGTATCTCCTGATGTCCGCGCTCTTCGGGAACTTTGTCTATCCCCTGATCATCATGTTCACCGTGCCGCTTGCGGGTGCCGGCGGTTTTATGGGACTGGCCCTTGTCAATCAATATTCATTAATGACTCCCCCTCATATGCCGACGCCTTTTGACATCCTCACCATGCTCGGATTTATTATCCTGATCGGAGTTGTCGTTAACAACGCCATACTGATCGTGCACCAGTCGCTCAACAATGTGCGCCATCACGGCATGGATTACAATGAGGCTGTTATCGAGGCGACAAGGACAAGGCTCAGGCCGATTTATATGAGCGCCACCACCAGTATCTTCGGTATGCTTCCGCTTGTTGTCGCGCCCGGTCCCGGTTCCGAGCTTTACAGAGGACTCGGGAGTGTTATCCTCGGGGGCCTCGCACTTTCAACCGTGTTTACGGTCTTTATGATACCTGCACTGATGATGTTTGTTATCAGAATGGAGAAAAGACAATAACGTTCGAATGCGTGGTGTCAGGTCTCCATTCTTTAGAAATAAATGTGATCTGTAGACCCAACCAATGTCACACCTTCTTAGCTCCCTTCCTGTAAAATACCAACATGAAAAAGCAGAGCGGCTTTATCGAATTTCTTGATGAGGTATTTGAGGAGTTCGGCCCGATCGAGGTCCCGAAGATGTTCGGAGGTTTCGGAGTATACCATGACGGGGTCATGTTCGGACTGGTTGCAAATGACACCCTCTATTTAAAAACGGATGAAACAACAAAGCAGCACTTTGAATCAAGGGGGCTTCCTCAGTTCGAGTATGACAGGGCCGGCAAGACAGTTAAGATGTCATATTACAGGGCGCCGGAAGAGATATTCGATGACCGTGATAAGGCGGCTCTCTGGGCGCAGCGTTCGTACAAGGTCGCTGTCAAACAGGATAGACGCAAAAAGTCGCGCAGACCAAAATGAACAAACAGATCAGGCAGATAATAAACAAGCTGAAAGAACTTGGCGATGCTGAAATAGCATCTCATTCTCAGGGGTTCTTTAAGACTGGAAAGGGCGAATACGGGGAAGGGGACATATTCCTCGGTATCCGTGTCCCGGTCATCAGGCAATGTGTCAAAGAATATCACGATATATCTCTGGATGATACTCTGAAGATCCTGAAATCTCCTTTCCACGAAGCGCGCCTGCTCGCCTTGCTGATACTGGTTAAGAAATACACTTTGGAAAAAACCGTTGCCGGGAAAAATGCAATATACCGTTCTTATCTGAATAATACGAAGTACATAAACAATTGGGACCTGGTTGATCTCTCATCCTATCAAATTGTGGGAGCCCACCTTTATTTCAGAGACAAAAAACCGATCTATCGCCTTGTCCGTTCAAAGGACCTTTGGGAACGAAGGATAGGTGTTTTAGCCACTTTTTATTTTATTAAATATGGGCAGTTCACGGATTCACTGGCAGTCGCGGAATTGCTGTTGAATGACCGGGAGGACCTGATCCATAAGGCAGTGGGCTGGATGCTTCGTGAGGTAGGCAAACGGGAACTGAAAGTAGAAGAAGAGTTTCTGATAAAGCATTACAAAGAGATGCCGCGCACCATGCTCCGATATGCTATCGAAAGATTTCCTGAGAAGAAACGTCTCTCGTATTTAAAGGGAACAAAATAAAGACCCTCTTACCCGCCCCAGCCGACGGCGACAGCTAAGGCGTTTTCGGGACAAATCCCCGGCAGTTGCCGCAGTCGATGCAATCGGCTGCCTTGAGAGCCCAGCACTTGCCGTCTGACACCTCAAACACCCCTGTATCCCTGAACGGGCTTTGCAGTTGTTCCATTTTTCAGCGCCAGGGCCATGATGTCATATTGTATGAGCTGAAGACCTCTGATAGCGGGATTAGACATAGGATTATGACGTCCCTTTGTAATAGGAGTAAAACGGTCAACATTAACACCGGAGCAGCAGATGAGATCCTCCTGATCCGGC
>BDTS01000046.1 GCA_002897915.1 bacterium BMS3Bbin09
CCCTGGATTATCAGAAGCTAATAGAGCAATTCGGGATGAAAGCATCAATGAGCAGGAAAGGCAACTGTTATGATAATGCCCCGATGGAGAGCTTCTGGGGAACTCTTAAACAAGAGCTTGTACATCACAACATTTACAGAACGAGGCAAGAAGCAATTCAGGACATTACAGAATACATAGAGATTTTCTATAATCGTCAGAGAAAGCAGAAGCGGCTGGGGTATCTATCGCCTGCTGCTTATGAAAAACAGTTCTATAAAAAAAGATTGTCGGCATGAGTGATTTGGTGTCCACTATTGACATCAGACCTCAAGTGTTCTATAAGACCGTACCAGGGCTCCATTATTCGAGAATATCACCTTCAACGAGTTCAATGGCAACACCCTGCTGCTTCATATATTCAATACCGCTATTCATATTTTCCTCTGACCCTTCGAGTTCGAGCACAATCTCTCCCGCGGTCTCGGTAACTCTTGCCCTTCTGATATTCGGCATGATATCGAATTTCTTTGCCATGGTAAATAGAACCGGTTCTTTAATCAGGTTCTGCGGAAAGGTGAGCTTAACCCTTGTCTTCATTAATTACATACCTCCGGCGATCGCAGGAACAATGGAGATCTCGTCACCGTCCTTGACCTCGGTCTCTTCGTTTTTCATGAACCTTACATCTTCTTCATTAACATAGATATTCACGAACCTTCTCAGCTTGCCATTCTCGGATATTCTCTCTGCGAGCCCGGGATATTGCTGGTCCAGATCATTAACAAGCGATATTATGGTCCCTGCAGCGCCTTCTACTTCTTCTTTTCCCTGCGTCAGTCTCTGCAGGGGTACAGGTATTTTCACTTTTACAGCCATTATATATTCCTCCTTTATTTCAGGCAGAAGTTATTTTCTTGAGTACTTCCTCAAATGATTTCAGATTAGGATCTATGTGGTGCGGCTCACCCGTATGTCCCTCGATCGCTTCCTTGGTCTTGAGGCCGTTTCCGGTAATGCAAAGCACTGTAACATCACCTTTTGATATGTGTCCGCTATCAATAAGCTTCATTGCAGAGGCAAGTGTCACGCCGCCGGCTGTCTCGGCAAATATTCCTTCCGTCTCTGCAAGAAGTTTGATCGCGTCTATTATCTCGGCGTCAGACACGTCAGCGCCGAACCCGCCGGTCTCCTTGATGACCTGAGTCGCGTAATAACCATCCGCAGGATTTCCTATGGCCAGCGACTTTGCGATAGTATCCGGTTTTACAGGTCTTATAACATCTGTCCCCTCTTTAATGGCAGCAACTATCGGTGAACATCCGGTTGCCTGCGCGGAAAAGACCTTTGTGTTTACGTTGTCGATAATACCTATCTCCTTCATCTCCTTGAAGCTCTTCCATATCTTGGTCAATAATGATCCGCTCGCGCATGGAACAACAACAGCGTCAGGTGTCTTCCATCCGAGCTGTTCGATTATTTCATATCCCTGTGTCTTGGAACCCTCAGCATAGAACGGCCTGATATTGATGTTTACAAAGGCCCAGTTGTGCTTGTTCGCTACCTCACTGCAGAGTCTGTTCACATCATCGTAATTACCGTCAACAGCTATGAGGTTCGGTCCGTACGCGAGTGACGCTACTATCTTGCTCTGTTCAAGCGTCGCGGGAATAAAGATGTACCTTTTAAGACCGGCTGCCGCGCCGTGTGCTGATACCGAGTGCGCGAGGTTTCCGGTAGATGCGCAAGCGACTGTGTCAAATCCGAACTCTTTTGCCTTTGAGAGTGCGACAGCAACAACCCTGTCCTTAAAAGAGAGGGTCGGATGTGTGACTGTATCATCCTTTATATAAAGCTCTTTCATACCGAGATGCTCAGCGAGCTTTTTGGCCCTGACCAGAGGAGTGAATCCGGAATGCAGGCCTACTGTCGGCTCGCCGTCGATAGGCAGCAACTCTTTATATCGCCAGAGGTTCTGCGGCCTTGATAATATTTTTTCTTTAGTCAAAACCTTTTTGATCCCGTCATAATCATACACAACCTCCAACGGGCCAAAACAGAATTCGCAGACGTATATCGGATCTACGGGATATTCCCTTCCGCATTCCCTACATTTAAGTCCTCTTACAAAACCCATTTAATTAATCTCCATTCAACTCAGCTTTATACCACAGGCATAAGTTTCGTACGAATAGATGAAATTTCAATTTCACTATTCAACTCAGCTTTATATTGAACAATACTCTTCCGGAAGATCGGTGAGGTTCGTGATAGTCGGATTCTCACCGCAAACCGGGCAGTCCCTGTTTTTCGGGACTTTCACCTTCCTGAAATCCACTCCAAGGGCGTCATATATCAGCAATTGATTCATGAGCGGTTTACCTTTGCCAATTATCAACTTTAATACCTCGGTCGCCTGGAGAGCCCCGATAACTCCGGGCAGTACTCCAAGTACTCCTGCCTCCTGGCATGAAGGAACAAGACCTGCCGGAGGCGGCTCTTCAAAAAGACACCTGTAGCAATGACCTTGACCCGGAATTATTGTCGTTACCTGTCCTTCAAATCTCAGTATGGCGCCGCTGACAAGAGGTTTATTCAGCATGACGCATGCATCATTTATAAGATATCGTGTCGGAAAGTTGTCTGTACCGTCAACGACAATATCATAATCCTTCATGAGGTCGAGAATATTTTCACTGTTGATACGTTCCTTTATTGCGATTACATTAACATCTGTATTCAGGGCCTCGAATGTCTTTTTGGCGGAATCAGCCTTGTTCACACCCAATGTGTTCATGCTGTGCGCGATCTGCCTCTGCAGGTTGCTCAGCTCGACCTCATCATTGTCCACGATACCGATCGTGCCTACACCTGCTGCCGCAAGATAGTAACCGACAGGACAGCCAAGTCCTCCGGCGCCGATCATCAATACCTTTGCATTGGATATCTTTTTCTGTCCCTTACCGCCAACCTCGGGCAGGATTATATGTCTGCTGTACCTCATTAATTGTTCTTCAGAAAAATCCATCAGTCTTCAACCTCTTTCTTTACCTGAACGATCCATTCTTTTTCATTGATCTTTTCTACTTTAAGAACAGAATGTCCGTAATTCAGCATTGCCTTAGGAATACTGTCTGCAGCCTCCGGGTAATCAAGAATAATTTCCATGATCTGGCCCACTTCTATACTCTCGATCCCGAGCTTTGACTTTACAAGTGTGTATGGACAAACCACACCTCTGATGTCCAGGTTCTTATCTATTTTAATATTTTCCATTATGAGTCACTTCCTTCGACCCTCAGATACATTGTCTTGCCGGATACAACAGAGAGACGGTCGATCTGCTTCAGTGCACTGACTATGTCCTTTTCCCTTGCCTCATGCGTCATCATAACCACAGGCACCGCCTTTTTGATCTCTCGACCCTTCTGAATCATCGATTCAATGCCAATATTATGGCTGCCCAGTATACCTGAGATCCTGGATAAAACTCCAGGCTTGTCAGACGCGGAAAAACGGAGATAGTAACATGTACGTATATCCTCCATCTTCCTGACCTTCAGATCGCTCTTCTCATGAATTCCCGAGTCCTGCGCTTTGCCACCGGATCTTATGAGCTTCGCAATATCAATTATATCACTTACAACAGCGCTCCCGGTCGGCATCTCCCCGGCACCCTTGCCGTAATAAAGACCGTCTCCGGTAGCGTCTCCATTGACATAAATAGCATTGAAGACACCGTTCACGTCCGATATCAGATTATTCTTCGGGATCATAGTCGGGTGAACCCTTATCTCAACTTCATTGCCGTCCTGCTTCGTGATCGCAAGCAGTTTGATCTTGTAACCGAACTCGGAAGCAAACTCAATGTCAAGTGGAGTGATCCCTGTTATCCCTTCCGTGTATACCTTATTGAACGAAAGAGGTATCCCGAACGCAAGGGAAGCGAGCAGCGTTAGTTTATGCGCTGAATCAACGCCTTCAATATCAAATGTAGGGTCAGCCTCCGCGTAACCAAGGTCCTGTGCCTCTTTAAGAACATCGGAGAATTCGGCGCCCTCTTCCGTCATCTTGGTCAGGATATAATTGGCCGTCCCGTTGATGATACCGTATATGTTCTTTATGCTGTTTCCGATCAGGGACTCCCTGATAACTTTTATAATTGGTATGCTGCCTGCTACCGATGCCTCAAAACCGATAGTTACATTATTCTTTTCAGCGGCCCTGAATATTTCACGTCCCTTTTCGGCCAGAAGCGCTTTATTAGCGGTCACAACATGCTTGCCGCTCTGTATTGCTTTAAGTGTAATATCCTTCGCCGCCCCGGTGCCTCCGATCAGCTCAACTACGATATCAATTTCAGGGTCGTTCAGAATAGAGTTGGAATCCTTTATCAGGAGGCCCTTAGGCAGCTTAATACCCCTGCTGGTTTTCGTGTCGAGATCCGCTATCTTTTTCAGGACAACAGGAAAACCGAGCTTTTCTTCAAGATCCTTCCGCTTGCGCAAAAGTATCTTGACTGTTCCGGCCCCGACTGTCCCGAATCCTATAACACCAATATTAATTGAGGTTTTCTTCACTTATGCTCCTGAATAGTGGTTTAGCGTATGTTATTCATTAATATTTCAGACCTGATATTATGCGCTAAATTGTCTGATTTATTCAAGGTTTGAAAGAGGAAATTGCTTATTTGTTTAGCGCTTTCTTAATTCCCCTGCAGGCCTGCTTTATCCTGTGTTCATTCTCAACAAGGGCAAATCGGACAAAACCTTCACCTGCCGGCCCAAATCCGATACCAGGAGAAACAGCGACCCCGGCTTCTTTCAGAAGGTACTTTGTGAACTCCAGAGAATCCATTTGCTTGAAACGCTCCGGAATCGGCGCCCATACGAACATGGTCGCCTTCGGCGGCTCTATATCCCACCCCGCATTCTTGAGGCCCTGGATCAGGACATCTCTTCTATTCTGATATGTCTGTACAATTTCTCCTACACACTCCTGCGGCCCTCTCAGCGCGATAATGCTCGCGATCTGTATAGGCTGGAACATGCCGTAATCAAGATAGCTTTTTATTGTTGTAAGGGCTCCGACGATCTCCCTGTTTCCGCAGCAAAAGCCTACCCTCCAGCCGGCCATAGAATAGGTCTTTGTTAGTGAGTAAAATTCAACACCAACATCCTTGGCACCGGGGACCTGGAGGAAACTCGGCGGCTTGTAGCCGTCAAACGCAAGTTCGGCATATGCAAAGTCATGAAGTACTATGACATTGTTCTCTTTGGCAAAGTCTACGATCTTTTTGAAAAATTCAATGTCCGTGCATGTCGTTGTCGGATTATGCGGGAAATTGATAAGCAGTATCTTGGGCCTGGGCCATGCATTTCTGAATACCTCTTCCATGGCCACGAAAAAATCCGCGCCCCGCTGGACAGGAATGCTCCTTACGTCTCCTCCGGCAAGAATAAAACTATATGGATGTATGGGATAAGCAGGTGCCGGGGTAAGGATAAGATCGCCCGGATCAACAATCGCGTAAGCGAGGTGAGACAGTCCTTCCTTTGATCCGATAGTAGCCACTGCTTCCGTCTCATGGTCCAGGTCTACATCGTAGCGCCTCTTATACCATTCACATACAGCGAGCCTTAATTGTGTTATTCCTTTTGACGCGGAATACCTGTGGTTCTTGGGCATCTGGGCAGCCTCAGTAAGTTTGTCAACAATATGCTGAGGTGTCGGAAGGTCAGGGTTTCCCATTCCAAGGTCAATAATATCTTCACCCTTTTGCCTTGCATCCATCTTGAGTTTATTTACAATTGCAAAAACATAAGGCGGCAATCTTTTTACTCTGCTGAATTCGTGCATTCTGTCTCCATAGGAAATATTTAGTTTGCGATCATAAACATTTTACAACTTTACAATAAATTTATAAATAACGTTCTTGCTCAATAGCTGTACCCAAAGGGCATAAGTCTTATTGAAGCGGATCTTAAGCACCGCTTAATTCGGCTTTATCAAACATTTCCCCTGCATCCATCGAACTACGCGTAAGGGGTGATGAGGCGACGGCTTTGAAGCCAATTTCAAGACCCTTGACCCTGTATTCTTCAAATACTTCAGGCCTTATATATTCGACAACTGGTATATTGGTCCTGCGCGGCTGAAGGTATTGCCCGATCGTCAGGAAATCGCATCCTGCCTCTTTCAGATCCTGCATGACCGAAATTACTTCCTGTTCCTCCTCGCCAAGGCCGAGCATAATGCCTGATTTCGTCCTGATATCCAGAGAGATTTCCTTTGCAGTTTTAAGCATATTTACGGATGTAAGATAATCAGCCATCGGCCTCACAACCGGATACAGCCGGGGAACGGTCTCAATATTATGATTAAATACATCGGGCCGCGCATCAAGAACAATTTTCAGGGCCTCAGTATTTCCTTTAAAGTCAGGGGTCAAAACCTCTATTTTGATTAGTTTATTTGCATTTCTAACGGTCAAAATAGTTCTTGCGAACTGGCTCGAGCCCCCGTCTGCCAGATCATCCCTTGCTACTGAGGTGATCACCACAAATTTCAGCCCAAGTTCCTTTGCAGCGTCAGCAACTTTTTGGGGTTCATCCGGGTCAAGTGAAAGAGGTGTTGAAGATTCAACAGAACAAAAAGCGCAGTTTCTGGTGCATTTGTCACCCAAGATCATAAAGGTTGCGACACTTTCAGTGAAACACTGCCCCTGGTTGGGACAGCGCGCCTCTTCACAAACGGTCGATACCCCATGATGCCTCAGCACCTTCCTGGTCTGATGGGTTCCTGCTGCCTTTATTTTTATCCATTCGGGATGCCGCATAAGGGAAAATAACCTATTTGAAACACCATGGTCAAATGAGGGATATCAAAAGCAGAACAATAACGTTTCTTCTCTAGTTCCCAAAAACATAGTTCCCGATCGTTACTGTTCCGCTGCTGATCGTCATGTTGCCGTTGAATGCGGTGGTTCCTGTGATATCCGAATAATTGCAGTTGTATCCGCCATCAAAGACCATAGATATATCCTGATCCGCATTAACGTCATTATTGAAAACTGCAATACGGCTCTGAATAGTGTCGCCGTCCAGAGCTGCATCATATGCGTCCTGAAGAGTTGAATAATACTCTGATGCCCTCATATTCCTTGCAGGCAGCATCAAATGCCGCTGTCAGGTTTTTATCGGCGTCCATTGTCATGGTGCATATGTTATTGGAGGCAGAATCACATCCTGTCCAGTCTATAAACGGATATCCGCTGGTTTCGCTTGCGGTTAAAACAACCAGTGTCCCGCTTTCAAACATCTGCCCGCCGGAATAGTCGGGAACAATACTTCCGCTGCCGGCCGGGCTAACCAATGTTGTCAGTTGATATTCAATAAGTTCGGGAGTTGCACTTGCTGTTGCCCCAAAAGAAATATTACCGACTGCATCAACGGCACATAAGCGGTAATAGTATGTTAAGCCGTTTGTAAGTCCTGTATGCTGATAACCCGTTCCTGTTGTAACTTCTGGAATTTCAATGCCGTTAGAACAATCGAAAACCGGAAAGCCGGTAGTTGAATATGTAAGTTTATATGGATCAGTTGTATCAAGCCCGCTTCCGGTGTCGCTGAACCCGCTCCATTGAAGGTCAACCTGGTATGTTCCGGGGGTTGCCGTGATCGTTCCATCCGTTGGTATTGCGGAATCTACGGTTCTGGTTACTGCTGACCCTTCACCTGTGCCGCCTGCACTTGTGGCCCTCATGTTTAACGTCAATACCTCTGCATTATTTCCCGTTATTCCCGTCTGTGAGCATGTCCAGGTTGGGCTTGATCCTGAGAGGTTTGCCAATGTCCATTCTGAATCACAAGTTCCGTCAGTTGATCTGCAGTATTCACATGATGTGATTGCGCTGTCATTGTCCGTAAAATCTGTTGTAAGGTCAAAAGGAGTGTCGACAAAATTATTGAACTGTGTATTTGAAGGCGTTACATTGCCGGGGACAGGCGGTCCCGGCACTACAGCTTGAACAGACAGTGTGGCCGTCATTGTGCTGCCTGAAGTGCTGATGTTTGTTACGATGATGTCAGTGGGAGTTCCGTTGTAAAGATCACTGTTGGGAGAGGAAGCATCATCAAAAGTCACGGCATTCCCAAGATACCAAAGATCTGTCGCATTGCCGTTATTGTTCCCTTTTTCGAGATGCCAGATCCCATCTGCCTGTACCAGGGCAACTTTGTAATGAGTTGATGAACAATCAGCAGGGGGATAGCACTCCTGCGTATTGTCGGACTTGTTATCATCAATATGCCAGATAGCCAGTCCTGCCCCCGGAAGACCTTCATCAAAACCTGTGAGCTGTCTGTTTTCGACAAGGAAATATTCAGACGGGTTGCCGGTTGCAAACTGATAGACATCCGGAGTGGTTGCAGCCTGATCAATGAGTTCATCAGTCAGAGTTCCCGCGACCTGTATCGGGGTAACCCATCCGAGCGTTACTTTGGACCATGCCGACATATGGGCTGGAGTGTCTCCGGCCCTGGTTACAGAGTTCCATGAGCCTGATGCCATTAATCCCCAGTCTCCTATTCCATTAGAACTGTAGTCCGTATCGTACAGGTCAGGCAGGCCCAGGGCATGACCGTATTCATGAGCGAAAACTCCCATGGTCTGCATATTTCCCCAGAGGGTTTCAGGCTGCATTACATAATCGTTTATCTTGATCTTTCCACCCTGTGGACAGTTGTCATTTGTAGTATATACACCGCCGTCACTATATCCGAAATAGTAGGCGCTGGAAAGATCCCATCGATGCGACCATATATCTGTTGAGGGCCCGCCGGCCTCTTCTCCCGACCCCTGATGGACCAGGTTTGACAACATCTACATAGCAGTCCCCGTCCTGATCATATGGTGCGAAATCAAAAGCGGGATCTGCGGCGGCAACAGCCTCTCTTACGAGTGTCCCGGGCCATTTATCCTGGCCGATCGCATCATTCTGGCCGTAATAGTTATGGTTTTGCGCTGCAGTATACCATCCCGCAACTCCGCTTGGTCCCGCTGAAACACTGAAGGCACCGTAAGAGACTTCTTCGTAATAGTCCTTCATGCTTTTGCTGCCGATACCAAAAAGAAGGCTGTTGAAATTTGCCGGCGTGTATGATGTGGAAGTATTACTGAAGTTGATCAGTATTACCGGAATATTTGCAGTTCCGGTCAGCGGAGGCGTTCCTGCCGGAATGACGGCAGATGAACTCGATTTTATGCTCTGGCTCTGCTCTCTTGCAGGTCCTGCTGGTCTCAAATGTTTTTTAAAGTTCCGAAGATCGTTATCTTTTCCGACGACTTTTCCGGAAGCCGCAAGTTTTCCCCGGCTGTCACGCGCCGCATAATGCCATTTGCGTGCCTTCTTTTCAAGTACTATGGTATAACCACTATCTGTTTCCCATCCATGGTTCCATTTGTCTCCCCAGAGCCGTGCGCTGATAACTGTCCCGTCAGGTTGAGCAAGTAAATGAGTTTTAGGAGCGGCAGGTATTGCGGAGGAGATCCCCGGCATAACAATAATGAGCAGTAACAGAAGATAAGTCATCAGTATATTTTTATTGTTTGACATGGTTTTCTCTTATTGCAATACTTCAATATTACTTATCCAGAAGACCCCGCCTCTTTCATCACCCTTGTAACTTGCATTAGCCTTTATTCTCTTGCCGAACAACTCAGGAGACAGTTTCTCCTTTGAAAGAAACCTGACATCCTGCCCGGTCATATTAAAGAGAAAATCCGCTCCTTCACCGATATTATATGAAGAGGTTATGTTTATAGTCAGTCTATAAAGTGTCTGTCTCGGCTCAATACCAATGAGATCTGAAAAAATGACCGCATATTCAGAGACAAACCCTTCAATTATAGATACATTGGAGACAGCGGGAACAGCATTGCCAACATCTCCAACAGCAACTAAAAATAAAGCGGTCAAAAACAATATAAATATGAAGGAAACAAATCTATTTCCCATTGTTTGATAAAAAAGGTCGGTTTTAAGAGGTTTTCTAAATTTTAGCATTTGAGCCATTGATTAGCAATTAATACTTTCACTTTAATTTATTGCGGGGAATCTGTTATCCGGCAAATTACTCATTAATGGCCGTAAAATCACAATAAATACAATGCATTGGCAATTTGCTCAAATACTTTTCTATTACTCATATCGGCAGGGTTTTTAATATAAGGAACCGTTCCCAGAACAGGCACCTTGCCAAGCTTTTCTATCACTTTCGGACTGGTCTTTACAGACAGGTTCATTCTGGTTTTATTAGCGTAATTAATGACTACCCCCGCAACATCCAGCCCCCTGTTTCTTGCGGCCTCTATTGTGAGAAGCGTATGGTTTATCGTTCCGAGTCCTGGTCTTGCCACTATAAGGAGAGGGAGTCCAAGGTCTTTGGCAAGATCGAGAAAGAGATACTTTTTATAAACAGGGACCATTATCCCCCCTGCCCCCTCGACAACAGTCATGTCATACTTCTTTGAAAGCCTGCGGTAAGCCGAGAGTATCTTCTTTTTACTTATATTTATATTCTCAAGCTCTGCAGCTACTGCCGGAGCAAGCGGATTACGGAGCCTGTACGGATTGATCGCATCAAGTGTTTCGTCAATGCCAGAGGCCTTAAGAAGTCTGACCGCGTCATTTGGGAAAAGCTCCCCTTTTTTGAGGCTGCAGCCGGATTCAACCGGCTTCATTGGGCAGACACTCAGACCCTTTGTCTTTATCGCCCTGATAAGCCCTTCAGCGACAAACGTCTTGCCGATACTGGTATCTGTTCCTGTTATGAATATGCCTTTGTGCATGTTAATTTTATTTCAGCTTTTCCTCAAGATCTTGCCCCTCTTTTTTCAATAGCCTGTATGTTTCTTCATATATCTGCTCGCGAGGACCGACAGCAACAAGCTCGATCACATTTCTGCCTACTCTGTAGATGATCCTGAACCTGCCGACACGAAAGCTTCGCAACCCTGCGAGTTCGTCTTTAAGCGCTTTACCTGCAGCTGGATCTAAGATTATGGCCTTGAGGCCGGCCCTGATCTTCTTTTTAATTTCGGGGTGCAGAGTCCGGATTAAATGTGCAGTATCCCCGGGAATTTTCAGCTTGTATGTTGAATGTGTCATGAGCGGGAAGGTTTAGTTGAACAATTCATCCAGCGTATACAGTTTTGCCTTTTTTTCCTTCAGGGCTTTCAATCCCTTTTTTATTTCATTCATAAGAGACACGTCCGAACGTACCGCAATGGTTTCTTTCAGGCTCTCAAATTCATCAGGACTTATCAACACAGCAGCAGGCGAGCCATTTTTTGTAATGACTATCTCTTCGTCGGTTTTGGAAACCGCTTCGACAAGCCCGCTTAATTTCATCTTTGCCTCGGAAAGCGATAAGGTTTTCATATAATTGACCTCCTTTTGGGTTGACCAGAATTAAGACTATTATCGCATTATGCTAAGCGCTTGTCAATCATTGCGATTTAAATTCCAGATACTACAATATCCTGCTGTCCAGATTAAAGACCTGCCCCGTTACTCCTTTGGTCCCGGCCAGATAACAGATAAATTCAGCGGCGCTGTCTGGATCGGAGTATTCCTTTATAATGCTCTCATTCAGCGCCTGTTCTTTGCCCTTGCCAGTCGAACCGCCTCCCATGTCAGTAAGCATGTAACCGGGCAGCACGGCATTGACTGATATATTATAACGGGAGAGTTCCTTTGCGGCGCTCATTGTCATACCTACAAGACCGGCCTTTGCCGCTGAATATGCCGACAGCCCTTCCTTGCCTTTGAGTCCGGCGTAGGAAGAGATGTTTATGATATGACCGCCTTTCTGTTTCATCATATAACGGGCGGCAGCGCGTATGAAATTGAAGGGCCCCTTCAGGTCAGTATCTATAACCTCATCAAAATCCTCTTCTGATGTCTTAAGCAGGAGGGACTCCTTTGTGATTCCGGCATTGTTAACCAGAAGATCGATTCGGCCCCATTTTTCAATGACCTTCTCGACAGAGGCCTTCACTTCCTCGGGGCTCCTTACATCGGCCCGCACTATGACATGATCATTGATCTTTGAGGCAACCTCTTCAGCGCCGGTCTTATCGTCCTTGTAATGGACGGCAACTTTGTGGCCCCTTGCACCAAGCGTGAGGGCAATGGACCTGCCGAGACCTCTTGATGAACCAGTTATCAGACAAATCATATCAACAAACACACTCCTTCAGGTACGGGCGGGTTTCAAACCCGCCCCTACATCTTGGTCTTTTCCAGACATTCCAGTACATGATCAATATCCTCGTTCGTATGCCCTGCTGTCACTGAGAACCGCAGCCTGCATTTATTTTCGGATACAGTAGGCGGTCTGATCGCCGGAACAAATATTCTATTTCTGTAAAGGCGTTTCGCCATCTTTAACGCATCGTCCGCACTTCCAGCTATGACCGGTATGATCGGGGTCTTTGAATCGAGCGTGTCAAAACCAAGGCCGTTCAGGCCCTTGAAGAGGCGTTCCCTGTTCTTCCAGAGTTTATTCCTTAACGCCTTCGAACGATGGTCAATGATATCTATCGCCTTTATCCCGGCATCGCACAGGACGGGAGGGAGCGATGTGGAATAAATAAAGCTCCTTGCCTTGTTCATCAACAGATCAGCCATCTCTTTTGTGCCTGCTGCAAACCCTCCGTAACAGCCCATTGCCTTGCTCAACGTCCCCATCTGGATAATCCTGTCAGGGTTTATCCCAAAATGCTCCAGCCCTCCCCTGCCGGTCCCGCCGAGGACGCCGGTCGCGTGCGCGTCATCTATCATTAAGAGTGCATTATATTTTTCAGAGAGATGAACGATCTCCTTAAGCGGTGCGATGTCCCCGTCCATACTGAATACCGTGTCGGTGATTATCATTAGATCATTTATCTTTTTGTTCGTGCGCCCTTTTTCAAGAAGTGACTCAAGGTGTTCCATGTCGCAGTGCCTGTAGACCTTCAGACCTGCCCTTGAAAGCCTTGTGCCATCGATAATACTAGCGTGGTTAAGTTCATCACTAAAGATAAGAGTTTCATTATCTGTCAGTGCGGGGATGATCCCGATATTGGCGGCATACCCGGTATTGAAGATGAGCGCGGCATCTGTTTTTTTGAAACTGGCGATCCTCTTTTCGAGGCGCTCATGTGAAGTGTATGTACCGCTCAGGAGCCTTGAGGCGCCGGAACCGAGATTCTTTTTCTTGAGAGCATTCGAAGCAGCACTGATAATAGCAGGATGCTGCGACAGGTTGAGGTAATCATTGGATGAAAAATCCGTGTACGTCTTCCCGTTAATTACTATCTTCGAACCATTAGAGGAATTGATGCAGACAGTCTCCCTGAGGAGGTTTTGTTTCTTGAGACAGTTGAGTTCATTATTAAACTCCTTCACGTTCATCAGGGGCCCAGATATATTTGTGGATCTGCAGCTGAACCCTAACCTGAAGGCCGTCCTTCAATATCCACTCCACAAGGGACTTCGGAGAAAGTTCACCGTATGCGGGCGACATGAGGATGTTCTCGAATTTATCAGTCAACTTGTTCTCAATAATTATGTTCTTTGCCCAGATATAGTCAGATTCATTCATAAGGACGAACTTGATCTGATCGGTCGGTTTCAGAAACTCAAAGTTCTTGGGCCTCATCCTCTCGCTCATATTACTCCCGGGTGTCTTGTAATCCATAATTATATTGAGTCTCTTATCAAGACATCCGATACAGATGGAGCCGTTCGTCTCGATCAGGACATTATATCCCTTATCAAGCAGCGTCTTTATAAGCTTGGGGGTCTCTTCCTGAAGCATGGGCTCACCGCCGGTAAACTCGACACACTTGACGCCATACTCATCGATCTTGGCTACTATATCTTCGTCAGTGATCTCCTTACCGTCATAATAGGCATAGTTGGTATCACAATATGTGCACCTGAGGTTACAGCCTGCGAGCCTTACAAAGGTACATGGAAGACCGGCGTATGTGGATTCGCCCTGGATGCTCTTGAAGATCTCGTTTATTTTTAACATGTATTGATCCCGGTTAAAAGGTGTAACTTCAGAATATTCTTAATAATATCATATCATTAAAACCTTGACAACTATAATGTATCTATAGGTATAATTTTGTAATGTTAAAGAAATATTCTATCCTTTTACTTGCCGTTCTTTCCCTGATCTTTATTGCCAGCCGATCATTTGCAGACATTATAGTGATTAGCGCTGACGGGGTCGTAAACCCTGTGATGTCTGAGTTCATTTCAAAGAGTATCGATTATGCAGCAGAGAATAATTCCGAACTTGTCGTTATCAAACTCGATACACCGGGAGGTCTGGATACCTCTATGAGGGTAATCGTAAAGAAAATAATCTCGAGCGAGGTCCCTGTCGCGGTCTTTGTCTCTCCAAGCGGAGCAAGGGCGGCTTCCGCCGGGGTCTTTATAACAATGTCGGCTCACATAGCCTCAATGTCGCCCGGCACCAATATAGGGGCGGCCCATCCTGTCTCAGTCGGGTCCAAGATGGATAAGGACATGGCGGAGAAGGTCGTAAATGACTCGGCCGCGTATATAAGATCTATTGCCGAAAAGAAAAACAGGAACTCGGAATGGGCCGAAAAGGCGGTAAGGGAAAGCGTCTCAATAACTGCAAAAGAGGCACTGAAACTGAATGTCATTGACCTTGTTTCAAAAGACACCGCGGCACTGCTTGAGGCAGTTGACGGCAGGACCGTTAAAACAGCGCTCGGTGAGAGGACTATTACAACAAAAGGCGTCAATGTCCTGCATCGCGAAATGGGTATGAGATACAGGATACTCGATATCATAAGTGATCCAAACATTGCCTACATTCTTATGCTCCTCGGATTTTACGGCCTGTTTTTCGAATTTACAAATCCAGGCGCGATATTCCCCGGTGTTATCGGCGCAATATCCCTGATCCTCGCGTTCTACTCTTTCCAGACACTGCCGGTTAATTACGCAGGCCTTATGTTGATATTGCTTGCGATCGTATTGTTCATACTCGAGATAAAGGTGACGTCATACGGCATTCTCTCGATCGGAGGATTAATATCAATGTTCATAGGATCGCTCATGCTCTTTGAATCACCTCTGCCTTTCTTCACGCTCTCTCTTAAGGTAATTCTTCCGGGTGTGATTCTTACCACACTCTTTTTCACACTAACAGTATTCCTTGTGATAAAGGCTTACAAGCGGAAACCTGTAACCGGCTCCGAAGGTCTAATTGGTATGGAAGGAACAACTAAAACCGATATATTTAAAGACGGACAGGTTTCCGTGCATGGAGAGATATGGAGCGCGTGGAGCGACGAGCCGATAGGCGCCGGGGAAAAGATAGTAGTAGAATCAATGGAACATCTTAAATTTAAAGTAAAAAAACTTACCCGATAAGACCAGCTTATACCACAGGCATAAGTCTCATTTAAGCGGATACTACGCACCGCTTAATTCGGCTTTACACAAGCACTCCATCACTGATAAAATCTTCTATAACTCTAACAATTTAACAATTATAAATAAGGAGGGCAAAATGCCTCAGATAGGTTTTTCAGGTTTTATCCTTGTTACCATCATGGTCATTTATTTTTTCTCAAGTGCGATAAGGATCCTTCGCGAATACGAGAGGGGAGTTGTCTTCAGGCTCGGCAGGGTAATACCGGACAAGGGGCCGGGACTCGTGATCATCTGGCCCGTCATCGATAAACTCGTCAAGGTCAGCCTCCGTACAGTTACAATGGACGTACCCTCCCAGGACATAATCACAAAGGACAACGTGACAGTAAAGGTGAACGCAGTCGTATATTTCAGGGTCATCAAGCCCACAAAATCAATAACAGAGGTCGTTGATTTCGAATACGCGACATCGCAGATATCCCAGACGACCCTCAGGAGCGTCCTCGGACAAAGCTCCCTTGATGACCTTCTCTCAAAAAGAGATGAGGTAAATGCCGAGCTCCAGAAGATAATCGATGATCAGACAGAGCCATGGGGTATTAAGGTCACAGCCGTAGAGGTCAAGAACGTTGACCTTCCTATAGAGATGCAGAGGGCGATCGCCAAACAGGCGGAAGCGGAACGTGAAAGAAGGGCGAAGGTCATACATGCCATGGGTGAATTCGAGGCATCGCAGAAACTTGCCGATGCCGCGGAAATAATAGGCAAACACCCTGTGGCGCTGCAGCTCAGATATTTCCAGACACTGACAGAAGTGGCGGCTGATAAGAACTCGACTACGATCTTTCCGATCCCGATCGACATAATGGCGCCGTTCACGAAGATCCTCAAAAAGTACGCTGACGAATAAACACGCGGGAAAGAAGCTCAAGAGTAATGAGTAAAAAAGAAGAAAAAGGGCCGTGGATCACAACGGTCAAGCAGGCCAAGAGACTGATCACGGTCGTTGTGGGATTTACAGCACTACTGTTCGGCATTGTAATGCTCGTTACCCCCGGTCCCGGCATACCCGCTATTGTGCTGGGGCTGGCGCTCCTCGGGACCGAGTTCGTCTGGGCAAAGAAACTGATGAAGCGTTTCAATCATCACGCCAACAACGTCAAGAACTCATTTATCAAAAACTACTTTAATAAGAAGAAAACGCAATAGCATCCAGATGTAAGAGCATGATGTAAGGGCGTATAGCAATACGCCCCTACGGTGGCACCCTCATATCAAACGGGCACGGCACGTCATGCCCCTACATTAACGCCTCCGATCTGAAGCTGCTGCAATAGAGAATATAGATCCTTATGGGATATCAGGAAATTACATTAAAGCTGCCGACTGACTATACGGATAAGCTGCTGAAAAAAAAGATAAGAAAAGATCTGGATATCACTGACTTTTCCATTCAGATAGCGCACAAAAGCCTTGATGCCAGGAACAAGAAGAAGATACACTGGCTCCTTCGGGCCACTGTTATATCGGATGAACTGAAAGACGAAAGACCGGCCCCTGCCCCGTCTCTCGATATTCCGGTTGGCAAGAGAAAAGAAAAGGCGCTCGTCATCGGAAGCGGACCAGCAGGCTTTTTTTCCGCCTTTGTGCTGCAGACGGCCGGAATAGATACAACGATCATCGAGCGGGGCTCTGCGGTCGAAAAAAGGGCCAAAGGCATTAAACACTTCGAAACAGAAGGCATATTCAGTCCTGTCAGCAACTATGCCTTTGGCGAAGGAGGAGCAGGGACATTTTCGGACGGCAAGCTCACCTCAAGGACAAAACGCATTACGCAGGAAAAACAGTTCATTCTGTCGAGTTATATTGAAGCGGGCGCGCCGGAAGAGATAGCGTACCTTGCACATCCGCACCTTGGCAGCGACAATCTGAAAATGATCATCAGAAATCTGAGACAGGCCTTTCTCGATATTGGCGGGACTATCCATTTTGAGACATCACTTCAGGACCTGAAGATCAGCAGCGGGAAAGTGAGCAGTGCAATTACAACCGCAGGCGCTATTGATGCCGACTATTTCATTATAGCTCCGGGCCATTCGGCCCATGATACCTACAGAATGCTTATAAGTAGAGGGGTGAAGTTTACCACTAAGAATTTTGCAATAGGCTCCCGCGTCGAGCACCGGCAGGAGATCATCAATACTGCCCAGTGGGGAAAGCCCGCGATAGCCGGTCTTAAAGCAGCTGATTACAATTTGACCGCCAATATTGAAGGCAATCTTCCAGTCTTCACATTCTGTATGTGCCCCGGCGGGACTATTGTTCCGGCAACTGCCTTTGAGAACACAAATATCGTGAATGGCATGAGCCGATACAAGAGAAATGGACCTTATGCCAATTCAGCATGCGTTGCAGCTGTGAACCTGGGCACTCTCCTGGAAAAAGAGCCGGACCCTATTGAGGCGCTTGAGTGGGTAAGCAGTCTTGAAAAGGACTTTTACGAATTCGCAGGCGGCTATAAGGCGCCCTATTCTACTATTAATAATTTCATACACAACAAATCCCAGTCCGGTATGGTAGAATCAAGTTATCCCATTGGACTGATACCGGCTGATCTGCGCGGCATGCTGCCTCAGGGCATAGGCAGCTCAATTGCAGAAGGACTGAAGGTCTTCGCCCGAAAGGTAAAAGGCTTTGTAGAAGGGATCATCCTGGGACTTGAGAGCAAGACATCTTCCCCTGTTCAGGCTGTTCGCGAGCACGGGGGTCGCTCCGTTGGAATCGAAAACCTCTATATTGCCGGAGAAGGCAGTGGTCATGCCGGCGGTATCATATCAAGCGGAGCAGACGGCATAAAGGCCGCAATGGACATTATCAGCAGAATCTCCTGAGATCTCTACGATCAAGTCCTACTATTGATAACAATAAAACAAGGAGTATATATGAGTTCGTATAGTTCAAACACGCGCCGCAGGCAATCACGACCGCAACAGCGTTCGAATGTGCCGGGGCGCAGGACAGTTTCAGCTGATGAGAAAAAGTTTCTTGCCGGTACGGCAGTAAATCCGTATCCGCGCATTGTTCTTGAGAAGGGCAGTGACGATCTGTCCGTCCGTGCGCTTGATCTTATTTGTCCGATAGGGATGGGGCAGCGTGCCCTTGTAGTATCATCGCCCGGATCGGGTAAAACAACATTTTTAAAAAATATCTGTAACGCGGTAACAAACGGGCATCCTGACATGAAGGTATATTGCGTACTTGTTGATGAGCGTCCCGAAGAGGTGACTGATTTTACGCGTAGTGTGACTGCAAAGGTATATTCTTCGTCTATGGATCATAGTAATAATAATCATATTAAGCTTGTCGATAAGGTTATCGCAGAGGCTTTTAAGGAAGCTGCCGCAGGGCATGATGTGATGATATTACTTGATTCACTTACGCGTCTGGCGCGGGTGCATAACACACAGCACCGGGGCGGAGGGCGTACGATGTCCGGAGGAGTGGGCGCCGGAGCGCTTGAGGTGCCGCGCCGTATCTTCGGGGCCGCCCGCAAGGTAGAGGGTCTGGGCTCTATAACTATCATTGCGACGATCCTGGTCGATACAGGCAGCGCTATGGATACTGTTATATTTGAAGAGTTTAAAGGTACGGGTAATATGGAACTGGTGCTCTCAAAAGAACTGGCGGAAAAGAGGGTGTTCCCTGCGATCGATGTCTCAAAGAGCGGTACCCGGCGTGCTGAGCTTTTGTTTGAACCGGAAGAATACAGATGCCTCAATTTATTGTACCGGGGTATGGCATCGACAAATAATGTTTCCGCTATGGAAAAACTTATAGAGATGCTTCAAAAATATCCGGGCAATAGCGAGCTTTTAGAATCATTAAAAAATATTTCAAAATAGCTTCATATCGAGGTTTAACCTCGATATGGCTACGCGCTGATGTCCATATCTCCAATTAATAAACTCGGCGAACCAGTGCTGCCGTAGAATTTGAGATCGCTGCCCACAGCCTCGACCTTGTTGAAGAGATCAAGCACATTACCCGAAATAATAGCCTCTTTAATTGGATAAGCAACCTCCCCGTTCTCGACCCATAGACCTGATATCCCGATCGAAAAATCACCTGAAACAGGGTTCGCGGTATGCACGCCCATGGCACCGAGTACGACTATGCCCTTTGATAGCGACTTAACAAGATCGTCCGAAGAAGTGTCCGAAGGCTTAATATAGCAATTCATCACCCCAACCCCAGGGAGGCCTTTGAAGCCGCCCCTCACAGCATTCCCGGTCGAAGTAGTCATGCCCTTTTTCGCGGTATAGGTATTGTGAATATATCCATTCAGTACGCCTTCGGATATAATGGCCTTTGTTGCGGTCGGAACACCTTCATCGTCCACAGGCCTTGTGCCAATATGCCAATCCATCCTGCCGTCGTCAATTATCTCAACAAGCGGGCTAATGATCTTCAGCCCTTCCTTGCCCGCGAGGAAAGAACGCTGTTTTTGTACGGCATCGGCTGATATGGACGCGCTCAGTATATCAAGGAACTCACCTGCCACTGAAGGACTGAATATTACAGGGGCCTTCAGAGTGGAAATCTTTCTCGATCCGAGAAGTTCCATCGCCCTCCTCGCCGCCTCCTGCCCGACAAATCTTACATCTATATCCTTCACACGCCTGCTGCCGGCATAGTCCCATCCCATCTGACTGTCGCCATTCCCGTCTTCCGCAAGTGCCGTGAGATAGACTGAATAATAACTGCTTTCGTATTTGACATTCAGCCCCTTTGAATTTACGATCGTGGTAACAGCGGTCCCTGATCCGGCCTCAGCCTTTCTTACCCTCTTTATTCTCTCATCAAAAGAAAGGGCGCTCTCTTCAAGCAGGAGCGCCTCACTGATCACGTCATCTTCTTTTATGTTCTTTATGTTTTTGTCGAACATCAGGACATCTTCATGAGCCGCAAGTTCCGGTATGTCCATAAATTCATCGACCCCTGTCCACTCAGCAGCCTGCACAGCCTCATCGATCATCTTTCCGATATCATCAGGATCAGTTGTAAAAGCAAAACCGAGCCTCTTGTTCTTTATGACCTTCAATGAAGTACCCCTGTCTTCAGAGACCTCAAGGGCCTCGACATTCCCGTTCTTTGCCTCTGCTGAAATGCCCCTGGAGCTCTTCATATAGACCTCTGCCGAATCAGAGCCTTTATCCATGGCCATTTTCACGATCTCTTCAGCTGTTATCTCTTTCATATATTCTCCAAGCTTGCTAAGCCCCCGTGCGAAGCCCCCGTAGTTTTGCGCAGCAAAACTACGGGGGTCTTAGATTTGCGTTGGCAAATCTGCAGGGGACCAATCTAATATTTTTAATTGCGTTCAAAAAACTATATAAGTATACAATAAAACAACTCTCATCTGAATTTTGTCATGATTATGTAAACGATTACACAAAAACATGTAAAAGGATACATATTAGAAATACCGCATTCATATAACTATTTAAAAAATAACCATTTAATTTTTAGCATTGATTTTGCTATAATCCTTGTGTGATATGAAAAGAACCAAAATATTTAAAGATGATAAAGGTGTATCACTGATCGAACTCCTGATCGTTTTAGCCATTATCGGGATCATCTCCGGTATCGGCCTGCCGGAATACGGAAGGTTTGCGGCTAAGGGCAAGGTCCGGAAAGCCGCAACCGAACTGATGCAGCAAATGCGCATGGCAAGGACAATGGCTATAAAAGAGAATAGGCCCTACCTCATTACCTTCACTCCCGCAACAAATACATACACTGTAGGCTTTGACACCAATCTGGACGGCATCCCAGATGGCTACGGAACGGGGCCTGTCAAGGTGGTCAATGTCCAGACCAATTACGGTGTCGATGTTGTGTTCGGAACAGCGAGTTATGCTGTGACTCCCGCACTGGACCCTAATGGGGATGCCATAAACAACCCGGTAGCATTAAATTTCAGGGCGGATAGTTCATCGGATCCGAACGAAATGGTATGTTTCCAGCATACTGGACGAGGCTATACCTTCTGTGTTGAACTCGCCAACACCGCGGGCAAGACCAACCTCTTTATGTGGCAGGGGGATATAGTAACAACAACAGGTGGATGGACGGAGCTGAGATGAAGAGAGATAATTCCGAAAAAGGTTTTTCTTTGGTCGAGGTTATGATCGCCCTTATCGTGCTGCTTTTTGGAATGCTCGGGATCATGGGAATGCAGTATTATGCAGTCAGCGGCAATGCGACCAGCAGGGAACTGAGGATGGCGACCAACCTTGGACAGGACATGCTCGAATCACTCAAGGCCGGACCGTTCGCAACTATCTCTGCTACTAGCAGTAATACCGACATCCCTACCGTAGGCGTCGAGATCTCAGGCGGGATAAACTTTACAAGAAGATGGTGGGTGCGAGCAAACTGTCTCGCCCTGAACGTCACAGGCTCCACCAATGTATGTACCAATCCGGTTTCAACATGCACAAGCAGCCCGGACGCATTGTTGAGCCCACCTGTTTCGGCAATAAGGACCCGGACATGCTGGACTGACAAACAAGGCAATAACCATGCTGTAACAATGGACTCAGTGAGGTGGAATGCCAATGCGTATTTTTAAGAACACTAACGGCTATACAATAATAGAATTGATGATCTCCATAGTTATCGGCATGATGCTTATTGCGGCCGCCTCTGCCACATATATAGCGCAGAACCGTTCATTCACTGCCCAGGATAGCGTTTCGGAAGTAAACACGCAATCCAAAATAGCTCATGACCTTGTATCCAATTTTATCAAGTCAGCAGGTTTCGGCGTTGCCCTGGACATGAGCACAGAACCCGTTAACGGCTATACTCAAAAAATTACCCCTATTGACAGCTCCAGCGGACCGGACGCAATCACTGTTGTGGGAGGATTCAGATGGGTTGGCTCACTCTGGCCCACAGGAGCTACTCCGGGAACAACGACATGCGCAGCCCCTCCCGCGCTCCCTACCAGCGTGCCCCAGAACGCCTTGAATGTACAGATAATCTATAACTCTGATCTACGTCCCAACGAGGGCCCGAACATGACGGACAGAAGTTTCCTAAGTATAGACGGAATAGATTTTGTCGAGGTCTCATCCTGCTCCGTCGGAGCAAATGGAAACTGCGGTGCAGCAGTTATATTGAGTAATCCACTGACTCAGGATTTTCCGCTACAGGACACTACCCTCGTACCTGACGGAATATGCAACGTCGGCCGGCCGGTTTACCTTGTAGAAAATATAACATTCTGTGTGAATACCGTAGACAATACCCTTCGCAGGATCGCTCGGACCACGCCTGCGGGTGCGGCGAGCTGTACTGGTATAACAACCTCAATTGATGAAGTGATGGCAGACAATGTAGAGGACCTTCAGCTTGCATATGCATTAGACACAGACGGGGACGGGGAAGCGGATGATCCTGGCAGCGACGGCTTAGCGAATGATTTTGTGAGCGGGGGCTCAGTAGCAGATGCGTCGACCATCAAGGCAGTCAGAGTCAATGTGCTTGCCAGAACCGACAGGCCGGACCCGCAATACACGAATCTGGGGAGCAGGCCGACAGTCATCGAGAATTACACCCAGCCTGTGGTAATTGACAGTTTCAGGAGGAGATGGTGGCAAACGATAGTAAGTGTTAGAAACAATTAAGGTACGATTATGATTAATGAAAAGAACGACGGATACATACTTATAACAGTACTACTCTTACTACTGGTGCTGACTGTTCTCGGGATAGCTGCCATCCAGACGAGCACGGTCGATAACGCCCTCTCGGGTAACGTCCGCCTCAGGGAGAGAAACCTCTCAAAGGCAGATGCCGGTGCCGAGGTCAGCGCCGGGCTGATCGAGCGCTCTGTCAGGGAAGGCAACATCACAGGATTCACTAACATTATATCACCAACTTTTGACGCCGCATCCCCTAACTATCTGCCTACTGAACTGAGAGCAACGGCCTTCGACCCCGATACACTGGATGTGGCCTTTACTGTTGACTCACAGAGTATAACTGTTGATATAGATAAAATGTATTCCAAATGGATTGGCGGCACCGCAATAGAATTCGCGGCCGGATATGAAGGGATCGGTAAGAGCGGGGGCAGCGGTTTTTACACATATTACAGGATAAACTCAACAGGTTTCGGACTTGTCCTCTCAAACGCAGAGGTGGGCACAATATATAGATATGTACCTAAATAACGAGGAGGAAATATGAAAATATTCGGACTCACAATAATTGTACTTTTACTCATAAACCCTTTAACCAGCTGGGGCATAATGATGAAGCCCGCACAGGAAAGACCGTCAGAGATAATAAGCGTAACTGAAGGCGA
>BDTS01000047.1 GCA_002897915.1 bacterium BMS3Bbin09
AAAAGGCATGAACTCTTTCGGGGTCCTGACAGGATCACTGGTCCTGCGCGGTTTTGAGCAGAGCCAGAAGACTGCGGATGCCATGGTCCAGAGGGGGTATACAGGTGATATGCCATTACTTAAGGGTGAACCGCTAAGGGCAGCTGAACTCGTGGTTGCTACGTTCATAGTATTGTCGGGGGGTGCCATATGGATGATCTGATGTATTCGGTCAGGAATGTCTCATACAGATACCCGGACGGTACCCATGCATTGCAGGATATAGGGCTGGATGTCCGGAAGGGGGAATTTGTCGGTCTGCTGGGGGCGAACGGTTCAGGAAAGACGACCCTTCTAAAGGCAATGGACAAACTCTTAAAGGGTGTTGAGGGGGATGTGTACCTGGACGGTGTTGATATAAACACTCTTTCCTCGAAGGAGATATACAAAAAAGTCGGCCTTGTATTTCAGGACCCGGACGATCAGCTGTTTGCACCTACGCTGTTCGAGGACGTTGCCTTCGGCCCTACCAATATGGGGTTTAGTACCAGGGAGATCAAAGAACGTGTGATGAATGCACTGAATGAAGTGGAGCTTTCAGGGCTTGAAAGAAAGTCCGTTCACAATCTGAGTTACGGACAGAGAAAAAGGGCATGCATTGCGGGGCTTCTTGCGATGGGGCACGAAACACTCCTGATGGATGAACCGACCGCGGGGCTTGACCCGATGGGTGAGTATAAAATGATGGGCCTTCTGAAAAAGCTTAACACGGAAAATAATGTTACGGTAATAATGGCTACACATAGTGTTGACCTTGTGCCTGTCTTTCTCGATAAACTATATATTTTAAGTAAGGGTAGGATCACCAGAGGCGGTACCCCTGAGGAGGTCTTTAACGCTCCCGAAGATATGAAAAATGTAAAGCTGCGTCTACCTCATATAGCTGAACTTATTTATAAACTGAAACATGAGGATAAGCTTGATTTCAAGCGGATACCGCTCACTGTTGGTGAGGCAAGACGGGAAATACTTAGATCTTTCGAGCAGTCGCTGAAAACGCAGAATTAAATTGGATATGAAAAATAAGGAATTGAGATCAGGGTATACGACCGGTGCTTGTGCCGCAGCCGCAGCTAAGGCAGCGGTAATGCTGCTGAGCAAAAAAGAGGCAAAGATGACAACGATCGATATCCCGTTCCCGGATGGAAGCAGGGTGAAATTCCGTATTCACGGGTCAGGCGTAACGGGCCTGACAGCCTGGGCATCCGTAATAAAGGACGGGGGCGATGATCCTGACATTACGCATGGAGCCGAGATCATGGCAAAAGCAAATGTAGGGGCACGGCATGCCGTGCCCGTACAGATAATCATAAAAGGCGGTAAAGGTGTCGGTGTTGTGACAAAGCCCGGACTTCCAGTGTCGATCGGGGAACCGGCGATCAATCCCGTGCCTATGAAGATGATAGAAGAGGCGGTTAAAGAAAGTGCAAAAGCGCAAAAGTGCAAAAGTGCAATAGGAAAAAAATTCCATACAATTGAAATTACCATCTCTGTTCCAAAGGGCGAGGAGCTGGCGAAGAAAACACTTAATTCAAGATTGGGGATTACAGGCGGGATCTCGATACTCGGGACAACCGGCATTGTCAAACCTGTCTCCACCGAGGCATGGAAGGCGACCATCGCCTCATCAATGGATGTGGCAAGGGCCATGGGAAATAAGGAGGTAGTTCTTTCCGCAGGGAGGACATCTGAAAAGGCGCATATGAAAAAATATAATTTACCGGAAGAGCGTTATGTCCTGATGGGTGATCATCTTGAATATTCCCTGAAGGAAGCAAAGAGGCACGGATTTAAAAGGGCGCATCTCTGCGCGCAATGGGCGAAGATGTTAAAGATCGCCATGGCAACGCCCCAGACACATGTCAGGTTCGGCGCGATCGATACCAAAAAGGCGGCCGGGTTCCTGAACTCTCTCAGTATAAATGTCCCGCAGGAACGGGAGTTCAATACAGCGCGGGAGATCTTTGATCACATTATTGAAAAAAATCCAGGTGCGCGTTGTGATCTTCTTCTGCAAAAGGTCTGCAATGTCGCGAAGGGGTATGCTGAAGAGACGGGCAAGATTCCTGTCACCACAAATCTCGTATCTTATGACGGAAAGGTGATCGTGACCTGTGAATAAGATCAATGTAATAGGTGTAGGTTTCAGGCCGCTTGAGAAAACGGCGCGGGACATTCTGCTCGGGTCAGAGGTGGTGCTCACAAACAAGAGCCTCCATGATGTCTTTAAAAGGTATGACGAGTATGAGAGTGTCAGAGATCGAATAATTGTTCATGGCACTGTATATGAGATGCTTGATTATATTGCTGATAATTTCAGGGACAAAAAAATAGCGCTTATTGGGGCCGGGGACCCGATGTTCTTCGGAATCGGGAGGCTTGTCATAGAGAGGTTCGGGCAGGATGCCGCTGAGGTCTATCCAGATCTTTCTAGCATGCAGGTTGCCTTTTCACGGGTGAAGGAAACGTTAAATAATGCGCTTCTCATCAGTCTTCACGGGGGGCCTGACCCGAAGAAGAGGAGAAAACGGAAATACGGGATAGCTGAACTCTCTTATCTGCTCAAGCGGCACGATAAAATCGGCATCCTCACTGACAGAGATAACGGTCCGGACAAGATAGCCAAAGAAATATTCGGGGCTGATGTACAAATGTATGTTTGTGAAAAGATCGGTTATGACGATGAAAAGATCATCAAGGGAACGCCTGAAGAGATCGCGGGCATGTCCTTTGAATATCCGAATGTGGTAATAATTACAAGTGCAATAGTGCAAAAGTGCAATAGTGCTGTAGGAGCAATTCATGCAGAGTGCCCTTTGGGTAAATTGCCCCTGCCGGTATTCGGGTTGAAAGAAAATGAAATTGAACACTCAAGGGGCCTGATTACGAAAGATGAGGTCCGGGCGGTTACTATCCACAAATTAAGGCTGCCTCAAAAAGGGGTCTTCTGGGATGTGGGAGCCGGTTCCGGCTCCGTTTCAATTGAGGTTGCAGGTCTATTCCCCGGGCTGAGGATATGTGCGGTGGAAAAGAACGATGAACAGGCAGCGAATATAAATGAGAATATAAATAAATTCAGTACCAATAATATTGAATTGATAAAAGGGAGCGCGCCGGAGGCATTAAAGAATCTACCTGCTCCGGACCGGGTCTTTATCGGCGGCAGCGGCGGGAATCTGAGTGACATTATCACTACGCTCAATAATAAAATGGATTCAGGAATTGTTGTTATTAATGCCGTAACCATAGAGACCCTTAATGAAGCGGTGCAGTCTCTTGAGAATAGCGGGTTCAGGGTTGATATCAGTGAGGTCTCAATTTCAAGATCAAAACCGATAGGGGACAAAAAACAGATGAGCGCGCTTAATCCAATATTCATTATTTCAGGAGAAAAAAATATATGTCAGGCAAGTTAAGTGTTATAGGTATCGGCCCGGGCGACCCCGAACTGTTGACCCTCAAGGCGGTCAGGGTGATCAAGGAGTCGCCGGTGATCTGCGTGCCGAAGGGCCGCGCGGAAGGCGCGAGTCTTGCCCTCTCGATAGTTGAGAAGGCAGTGGACCTTGGCGGAAAAGAGATAATAGAGGCGCACTTTCCTATGGTTAAAACGAGGGAACAGGGATCATGCGAAGAGAATGTAGGGGCAATTCATGAATTGCCCCTACTGGATGAAAAGTGGGATGAGACCGTATCGCTTATCAGCAATAAATTGAAAAACGGTGCTGATGTAGCCTTCCTGACACTTGGTGATCCGGCCATCTACAGCACGTTCTTTTATTTATATGACAAACTCCTTGCGGTAATGCCGGAACTGAAGATTGAAATAGTGCCGGGTATATCTTCGATCAACGCGTCTGCCTCAAGGCTGAATATGTCGCTTGGTCTCGGGAATGACAAGATCGCGGTATTGCCCGCAAATTATATGGGCGACCTGAAGACAATACTCGGGACATTTGATACAGTGGTCCTTATGAAGGTCAATAAAGTGTTTAATGAAATTCTGGAGATCCTTTCCGGAATGGGACTTGTTGAAAACGCGAAGTGCATTTCGAAGGTCGGGATGAAGGATGAGAAGATATTTGAAGACATCAGAGAGATAAAAGAGGAAGAGCTTAACTACTTTTCCATAGTGATACTGAAAAAATAAGATAGATAGCGGAGACGGGGAATGACAGAAAAATGCAGGGTATATTTTGTAGGCGCGGGCGCAGGTGATTCTGAACTGATAACAGTCAAGGGCAGGAGGCTGCTTGATGAGGCTGATGTGGTTATTTATGCCGGGAGTCTCGTGAACCCCGCGCTTCTTGACGGCATCAGGGCGGAGATATATGATTCTGCCGGAATGACGCTTGATGAGACAACAGATACGATAAAGAGATCTTTTGATAAAGGGAATCTTGTTGTAAGGCTCCATACCGGTGATCCCGCGTTTTACGGCGCTATATCGGAACAGATCAATAGGCTCCGCAATCTGGATATCCCTTATGAAGTTGTGCCGGGTGTCTCTTCTGCCATGGCAGGAGCCGCAGCGCTCGGGCAGGAGCTTACGATACCTGAGATAAGCCAGACCGTCATCTTCACCCGCATTGAGGGCAGTACCCCTGTCCCGGAGAGGGAGGCCATCGCGGAACTCGCAAAAAACAGGGCCACTATGGTGATATTTCTGAGTGTCGGGATGATCGAAAAGCTCAGGGACGAGTTATTGAAAGAATATCCGGAAGAGACCCCTGTTGCGGTCATAGAAAAAGCATCATGGCCTGATGAGAGGATCATAAGGTGTACATTGAAGGAGATTGCAGAGAAGGTCAAAGAGGCCGGGATCAAAAAGACGGCGCTGATATATGTCGGAGAGGCCCTGAAGGCATCTGAAGGCGGGCTTAATAAAGAATCGAGGCTTTACCATAAAGACTTTAAACATGAATACAGAAAGTAAAACGGCCCCTGCCGCAATATTTTATATTACGAAGAACGGTTGTGAGCTTGCCGGGCGGGTTGCGGACCTATTTCCCGCTGCTGAGGTAATAAAGTTCAATTCCGCGCTGTTCGCTAAAAAATGGGCGGAGACCGGGAAGATCATCTGCATCATGGCCACGGGGATCGCGGTCAGGGCAATGTCTTCGCTCCTTGAGGATAAAAAGACAGATCCTGCAGTTGTCCTTTTAGATGAAAAGGGGGATTTTGTGATCAGCCTGCTTAGCGGTCATATCGGCGGCGCCAACGCACTCGCAAAAAAGATCGCAGACGGGATCGGGGCAAGGCCGGTGATAACGACTGCTTCCGATGTCCAGGGCAAGGTCGCCCTCGATATGTGGGCAGAGGCCATGGGCCTCTATGTTGAGGACTTTGAGCTACTCAAGAAAATGAGCGCGCGGATAGTCAACAACAAAGATATAAAGGTGAAGGTCGAAGGGCTTTCCAACAATATAAAATTGCCCGCCGGGCTTGTGAGGGTCAAGACGGTCAGGGAAGCGGACATGATAATATCGCACAGGATCTATAAAAAGGATGTCCTGTATTTAAGGCCGAAGGTCCTTTGCACGGGTATAGGCTGCAACCGCGGCACAACGGAAAAGGAGATCGCAGATGTGATCGGGTCTGTATTTGAGAGGGTCGGGCTTTCTATGCGTTCGATCAGCACCCTGGCATCGATAGACCTGAAAAAAGACGAGAAGGGACTTGTTGCATTTGCCCGTGATAACGGGTTGGAGATCGAATTTTACGGAAAAGACGAATTGAACCGTACGGCAGAAGAACACAATATCAAAGGGTCTGCTGCTGTTCAGGCCGCCACAGGCGCGGTTGCGGTCGCAGAACCGGCAGCACTCCTGGCAGCAAAGAGAATATCCGGGAAGTTTTCCGTGATCATACCTAAAGAAAAAAAGGGGAACGTAACATTAGCAATCACACAGGCAGAATTA
>BDTS01000048.1 GCA_002897915.1 bacterium BMS3Bbin09
ATTCATAAACCTCGGGGTTCATGTCATCGATATTCGTCTCAATGACCGCTATCTCATCATCCGCCTTCTTTTTTTTAACTTCTTCTCCAATGAACAATCTAAGTATGTTCGGCCTGTCCTTGAAGTCCTTGTTGCCCGCACCGCATCCTGTCTTCGTTACTTTCATTTCAGGAAGCGGGCCAAATCCAGAGGCAAGCGAAGATATCAATACAGCTCCGGTAGGTGTCGTTAGTTCGAACTTGATGTCAGATGAATAGACAGGCACCCCTTTGAGCAGTTCAATTGATGCAGGGGCAGGGACAGGCAGTATTCCATGTTCTGTCTTTATCGTGCCGCTCCCGAGGTTCAATGAAGAGGAATATATCTTTTTGATGCCAAGGATATCGAGCCCTATCAAAGTGCCGAAGATATCAACAATACAATCAACTGCTCCGAGTTCATGGAGATGAACAGTATCATACTTACCGCCGTGCACCCTCGCCTCTGCCTCGAATAGCCTCTTAAAAATCAAAAGTCCTTTGTTTTTTATTTGGGGGGAGAGTTTGGAGGTTTTAATTATCTTCTCAACATCTTTCCATTTCTTAGCTGACTGCTGACTGCTGATTGCTGACCGCTTTATCACTACATCAACCTTGGTCGCTGAGATTCCCGCCCGCTTCACCTTCACGGCCTTCAGCTTGTACCCCTTTACAGGTAACAGTGAAAGCCTGCGTTCAAGCTCTTTGAGAGGGACACCAGCATCTACCAGCGCCCCCAGGGTCATGTCCCCGCTCATACCTGAAAAACAATCGAAATAAATAATCATTTTGTTAGCTTATAGCTGTCTGCTGATAGCTTGTTTATTTTATGCGCCAGAACACCCGCTCCGAACCCGTTGTCTATGTTCATAACCGCTATGCCCGGCACACACGAATTGAGCATGGCAAAGAGCGCTGTTAATCCCCCGAGGCTCGTTCCATAACCAACCGAGGTCGGGACCGCGATTATCGGCTTGTCCGTCATGCCTCCTATCACGGACGGTAGCGCGCCCTCCATCCCGGCCACCACGATCAGGACGTTCGCACCCGCAAGGATATGCTTCGCATCCATGATCCTGTGCAGCCCGGCTACCCCTACATCATATACAGCCTCTACCTTGCTCCCGAGGAACTCGGCAGTTGCCTGTGCCTCGTCCGCAACAGGTATATCAGATGTGCCAGCGCATAGCACCGCGATCATCCCATCCTTCTTTTTGGGTGCCCCGGCCATGATCACCCCGGACTTCTTATAATAGGTCGCCTTGATCTTGCGTTTCCTGCATATCACATTGACATCTTTATATGTCTTTTCAGTGGCCCTTGTGATCAGAAGCTTGCCGCTCTTTTCGAGCATGGATACGGCGATCATCTTAATATCCTCAGGCCTCTTGCCTTCGGCAAAGATCACTTCAGGGATGCCGTGCCTCAAATCCCTGTGGTGATCGACCTTTGCTATCCCGATATCTTCATAAGGCAGATGCTTCAGTTCTTTGAGAGCTTCTGCAACATTAACCTTTCCACTCTTAACTGAAGTCAGTATTTTTTTGATCTTGTTATTGTCCATTAATATTCCGACTTGAGGGACCTTGTCATAAGTTCACGGACAGCATCAACCGGGTACTTATCTTCGTTTATAACTTTGTATATCTGCTGGACTATAGGCATCTCAACACCATGCTTCTGTGAAAGTTCATACGCTGACCCGGATGTTGCGACCCCTTCCGCGACCATTCTCATACTTGAGACGATCTCTTTGATCCTCTCGCCCTTCCCCAGCCTGTGCCCTACCGTGTAATTTCTCGAAAGCGTGCCCGTACATGTAAGAACAAGGTCGCCAAGTCCGCTCAGGCCGCCGAATGTCTTCTCCTTTGCGCCCATAACAAGGCCAAGGCGGGTCATCTCCGCAAGTCCTCTGGTTATAAGCGCTGCCCTTGAGCTTGAACCAAGGCCGAGGCCATCCGATATTCCGGAGGCTATAGCCATAACATTCTTGAGCGCGCCACCAAGTTCCGCGCCCATCACATCGGTATTTGTATAGACACGAAAATAATCATTGCTGAATAGCTTCTGAAGGGCAAGTCCGGTCTCTTTGTCCTCTGAAGCAATAGTTACCGCGGTCGGTTTCTTCTCGATCACTTCCTTCGCAAAACTCGGACCGGATATCGCGGTCACCTTCTTACCCGTCAACTCATTGAAGATCTCGGAAACAGTAAGGAGGGTCCTGATCTCTATCCCCTTGGACGCGCTGATGATAACAGAGTCTTCCCTGATAACATTGACCAGATCTTTAAAGACAGCCCTTGTATGCTGCGAGGGAACAACGCTCAGAATATACCTGGCGTTCTTAAGCTCTCCCTCAAGGTCATTGGAGATGTTCAGATTGTCAGGGACCTTATATCCGGGGAGAAAGACATCATTCTCCCTTGAACTCTGTATCCGATCAGCCAGGTCCTTCTCATACACCCAGAGCGTAACATCATGCCCATTGTCTGCAAGCAGACACGCAAGGGTCGTCCCCCAGCTTCCCGCACCTATGACAGCAATCTTGTTCATTATTTCTTCCTCATTAATTATAAGTCCTATTTGACCTATAGGTCACATTTTCTTTTGCAGCTTCGCCCATGTATCGCGCAGAGTGACCGTCCTGTTGAATACCGGCTTCTCCGCAGTAGAATCAGGGTCGACACAAAAATAACCGAGCCTCTCGAACTGATAACGGCTCCCGGGCTGCACATCCTTCAGGCTCGGCTCCATATAACAGGCGGGTAAAACCTCAAGAGAGTCAGGGTTCATGTTCGATTTAAAGTCATCGCCACCAGCTTCAGGGTTTTCCTTTATAAACAGATGGTTATATAGCCTAACTTCACCTTCTACCGCATGCTCAGCCGAGACCCAATGGATCGTCGCTTTTACCTTGCGCCTGCCTGTCCGGCAGGCAGGTCCATCAGGCGCGTTCCCGCCCCTCGTCTCAGGGTCATACGTGCAGTGTATCTCAGTTATCTCCCCGTTACTGTCCTTGACAATATCAATGCATGTCACAAAATAGGCATACCTGAGCCTCACCTCGCGTCCGGGCGCAAGACGGAAAAACTTCTTTGGCGGGTCCTCCATGAAATCATCCCGCTCAATATAAAGTACCTTTGAAAAAGGAACCTTCCTTGTACCCGCATTCGGGTCCTCGGGATTATTTATCGCATCTAACTCATCAGCCTTGTCATCAGGATAGTTGGTTATAACAACCTTGAGCGGATTCAGAACCGCCATTACACGCGGGGCATGTTTATTCAGGTCCTCACGGATACAGAACTCAAGCATCGCAATATCCACTGTACTCTCCGCCTTCGCAACACCTATACGGTCGCAGAAGTTCCTGATCGACACAGGGGTATATCCCCTCCTGCGAAGACCAGAGATAGTGGGCATGCGCGGATCGTCCCACCCTTTCACGTCACCATCATGGACCAGCATCAGAAGTTTTCTTTTGCTCATCACCATATAACTCAGGTTTAGCCTCGCAAACTCTATCTGCTGAGGGTGAAAGACATTCAACTCATCAAGGAACCAGTCATAGAGTGGCCTATGATCCTCGAACTCGAGCGTGCAGAGTGAATGGGTTATGGATTCTATTGAATCCGAGATACAGTGCGTGAAATCATACATCGGGTAGATGCACCATTTGTCACCAGTCATGTGGTGCGTCGCACGCTGGATGCGATAGATAACAGGGTCGCGCATATTTATATTGCCGGACGACATGTCGATCTTCGCGCGGAGTGTACGCGAACCGTCATCGAACTCGCCTGCCTTCATCTTTTCAAAAAGCTCAAGGTTCTCTTCAACTGTACGATCGCGGTACGGACTCTCCTTACCCGGCTCTGTCAGTGTGCCTCTATGCTCTCTCATTTCGTCTGGAGTAAGGTCGCAGACAAATGCCTTTCCGTCCTTAATAAGCTGAACGGCATAATCATAAAGCCTGTCGAAATAGTCGGATGCATAATGCTTCCTCTCGCCCCAGTCGAAGCCAAGCCATTTTACGTCCTCAATTATTGCGTTCACATACTCTTCCTCTTCTCGGCTCGGGTTGGTATCATCAAACCGGAGGTTGCAGAGGCCGTTGAATTCAGAGGCTACTCCGAAGTTGAGGCATATCGATTTTGCGTGCCCGATATGAAGGTAGCCATTAGGCTCGGGCGGAAATCGTGTGTGCACGCGCCCTTCGTTGATGTTCTTCTCGATATCGTCTTTGATTTTCTGCTTTATAAAATTAGACGGACTCTTTATTTCATTATCGCTCATATCGATTGTATCGCCCTTTCAAGCCTATTAACAGTCTTCTCCTTACCAAGAACATCAATAACCTCAAATATCCCAGGACTCTGGGTGCCGCCGGTAAGCGCAACACGCACGGGCTGTGCAAGCTTGCCGAGTTTCACTTCATGTTTTTCTATGATCGAATTAAAAAGCTTTTCTATCTCTTCGGTTGTAAAATCTGATATTGCGGTTAAGCCGTCCTTCAGCTCGACCAGCATATCACGGCTGTTGTCATTGAGAAACTTGGCCTTTGCCTTCTCATCGAACTCAACATCCTCAGAGATGTAATAGCGCAGAGACTCGGCAAGTTCAAGTAATGTCTTTGAACGCTCCTTCAAGGTGTCTATAGCCTTTGCAAGCCAGGCCATATCAATTTCCTGACCTTCCTTAACCGTTCCATCCTTTACAAGAAAAGGCATAACGAGTTCACCGAGTTTTTCGGATGATGAATTCATTATGTACTGGGCATTCAGCCATAAAAGTTTTTCGGGATTAAAGATAGAGGCCGCCTTGCCAACATTCTCAAATGAGAAATATTCGACCAGCTCATCTTTCGTAAAGACCTCCTGATCCCCATATGACCAGCCAAGTCTCACAAGGTAGTTAATGAGCGCGTCCGGCAAATAGCCCATTTCATAGTACGCCATTACGGACGTTGCGCCATGCCTCTTCGAGAGCCTCGCCTTGTCCGCGCCGAGTATCATCGGAAGGTGAGCGAATTTAGGCACTTTGTAACCGAGCGCCTCATATATTTGTGTTTGCCTTGGAGTATTGTTCAGGTGGTCGTCACCTCTTATGACATGTGTGATCTTCATATCAACATCATCGACCACAACCGTCAGGTTATATGTCGGCGTGCCATCAGAACGCGCAATGATAAGGTCATCAAGTTGTTCGTTATCAAAAGAGACGTTACCCTTGATCAGATCCTCAACCGTGGTCTGTCCTTCATGCGGCATCCTGAACCGGACAACCGGCTTCACTCCTTCGACAGGCTTATCCAGATCACGGCACTTGCCGTCATACTTTAGTGCCTTGCCCTGCTTCATAGCCTCTTTCCGTTTCGCGTCGAGCTCTTCGGGGGAGCAGTAGCAGTAATATGCCTTGCCCTCTGCAACGAGCTTGTCGATATAACCTTTATAGATATCAAACCTGTCGGTCTGCCTGAATGGGCCCTCATCTGCATCCAGGTCGAGCCATTTCATTCCCTCTATTATCGCGTCTATATATTCATCGGTCGAACGTTCCTTGTCCGTGTCCTCAATCCTTAATACGAATTTGCCGCTGTTGTGCCTTGCGTACAGCCAGTTAAAAAGGGCCGTCCTGGCCCCGCCTATATGTAAAAAGCCGGTCGGGCTCGGCGCAAAGCGCACTCTTATCTCTTCACTCAAAACAATCTCCTTTAAAAAAAGCTATCAGCTTTCAGCACTCAGCCCTGCCTGCCGGCAGGCAGGTGTAAGCTACAGATTATACAAAAGGATTAAAATAAAAGCTCTTTTTCCGTTAGATCTTTGAGCTGATAGCTGACTGCTGACCGCTTATTGCTTCGTTATTATAAGCCTTAAAACCTTTTCTGTCTTGTCCGTGGCCGTAAATCTCTCATCCGCCCTGAAACCGGCAACCCAGACAATATCATCCCCGGAAAGCACCAAAGGCACACTATCCCGCATGTCCCTCGGCACCTTTTCATCCACAAAAAAATCCTGCAGTTTTTTCTTCTTTCCAAAACCCGCGGGATAGAAATGATCACCAGCGACCCTCGGCCTGACCTTGAGCGGAAATTTCAGAAGCTCTGAGTCAAGCAGCACTTCTTCCTTTTTATCCGGAAGATTAGCACCTCTTTCTTCATAGACCGCCTGAATGACCGCGCCTGTCTCCCTGATCAAAATATCGCATGGGGGCTCGAGTTTGTATTTAGCGATCTTAATGTGTTTCAGGGTGCTGATCTTCAAAATAGAATATTCCTTAATAACCCTGATCTCCTTTGGAAGGTCAATGCTGTCGCCAGCCTTTCCGTTCCTGATCAGGTCTATAATATCCTCTATATTGGTAAAGCTTATTCCCCTCAGTCCCTTTGCAGCATCAACCGCGCGCCTGAGTAGACGCCTCAAGATCGGCTTTTCTATGCCCTCAAGGGGCGTGAGAAAAAGCTCGATCGTACCATCGCTCTTCCTGCTGAAGAGCCTCATCAATGTCTTGGTTACAATGATCTCCAGATACTCGTCCTCATCACGCAATATTTCCGCTGTCCTGGCTATCTCTCTGACAACCGCAGGGTCCTTCTTCCTAATCTCGCTCATCAATGAGAGCCTGAGCCAGTTCCTGTAATATTTTTCCTTCAGGTTGGATGAGTCAACCATATAAGGCGGCTGTAGGGGCGTATTGCAATACGCCCTTACGTTTCGCAATAAAAATTCCTCAATATCTTTCCGTTCGGTCTCTATGAGGGGCCTTATTATCCTATCCCTGACAGGAGGGATACCGGTAAGCCCCTTCATGCCGGCCCCCTTAAAGAGCCTCATCAGGACCGTCTCCGCCTGGTCATCAGCATTATGGCCGAGCGCAATATATTCCGTGCCGGTCCTTGCAGATATTTCTTCGAGCTTCTGGTAGCGAAGCTCACGCGCCGCCTCCTGCAGATTAATGCCGCCCTCTTCCGCGTGTTCCTTCACATTCACGGACTCTTCGATAAAATTAATTCCACGCTCTTTGCAGAAGCTCCTGCAGAATTCAGCTTCTTTTCCTGTCTCCTCCGGCCGCAGGCCGTGGTCAATATAAACAGCGCTCAGGGATATATCGAGATCCCCTTTCAGTTTATCCAGAATAATTGTCAGGCATACTGAATCAGGCCCCCCGGACAGACCGATAAGTACGCGGCCGCCCCCGGGAAACATGTTAAATTTCTTTATTGTGCTGCTGACTCTCTCTATAAGTTCCATAAGTAGTTAATTATACAAGAATTGTCTGTATAGTTAAAAGAACATGAAATTCTACGAATATATATATATAATAATAATTCGCTTAGTAACATAAAATCTTTAAACGGATAATATGCACGATTTCAAATACAAAAACTCAGAATTATATGCCGAGGGCGTACCGGTCAGGGAGATAGCCGAAAAGGTTGGAACACCAGTCTATATCTATAGCCACAATACGCTTCTCCGCCATCTCAACGCATACAAGGATGCATTTGACGGACAGCCGCATATTATATGCTTTGCCCTGAAAGCGAATTCCAATCCTGCTGTACTCAGAACGCTTGCAAAGAACGGCAGCGGCGCGGACGTGGTCTCAGGCGGTGAACTCTATCTTGCACTTAAGGCGGGCATCCCTGCCAAAAAGATCGTATACGCAGGGGTCGGAAAGACGGACAATGAGATTGCCCAGGCACTGAAGGCCGGAATTCTCATGTTCAATGTGGAATCATCCGACGAGATGGCCGCTATTAACAGGGTCGCGGGTTCCTTGAAGGTTAAGGCGCCTATCGCGCTCAGGGTAAACCCTGATATCGATCCTAAGACACACCCGTACATATCAACAGGGCTGAAGGAAAGCAAATTTGGTATCCCTATTGAAAAGGCCCTCGAAAATTACAGGCTGGCAAAAAAACTTCCCAACCTGGAAGTCGTCGGGATACATAAACATATCGGATCTCAGATAACCACACTTCAGCCATTTGTGGACGCACTTAAGAAGGTCATAAAACTTATTAATACACTCAGGGACGAAGGGATCGAGATAAAGAACATAGACATCGGTGGAGGACTCGGTATCCCGTACAATGATGAACATCCGCCTCACCCGAAAGATTTATCAAAGGCGATACAGCCACTTCTAAAAGATATCGGCCTGAACATCATACTCGAGCCGGGCAGGTCCATTGCTGGCAACGCGGGCATATTCGTCACAAAGGTGTTGTACAAGAAAAAACATCCGAAGAAGGAATTTGTAATAGTAGACGGCGGGATGAACGACCTTTTGAGGCCAAGTCTTTACAGCGCGTTTCATAACGTGCTCCCCCTGAAAAAGAACAGCCGCAAAAAGACCCGCTACGATATCGTAGGCCCTATATGCGAATCCGGAGATTTCCTCGCAAAAGAGAGGGAACTGAACAGTCTCTCACAGGGAGAGATGATAGCGGTTATGAGCACCGGCGCCTACGGATTCACCATGAGTTCAAACTATAACAGCAGGCCGAGGGTGGCCGAGGTAATGGTCAAAGGCGGTAAATTCTATACTGTAAGGGAGAGAGAAAAGTACAGGGACCTTGTCAGGGGAACAAAGGTGCCTGATTTTCTAAAATAACTATGAAACTTCAATTCACAAAAATGCACGCGCTTGGTAATGACTTTGTAGTGATCGACGACAGGGACTCAAAACTCAAGAGACTTTCACAGCTCTCAAAGACTTTATGCGACCGGAGACTCGGGGTCGGGGCAGACCAGCTGCTGGTCCTCGGTACGTCAAAAAAGGCCGATTTCAGAATGCGCATATTCAATGCTGACAGCTCGGAAGTGGAGATGTGCGGCAACGGGATACGGTGTCTTGGCAAATATATATGGGATTATATATTCCGCTGCGAGGAGAGCGTATTTTCAAGAAAATATTGTCAGAGCATTGATAGTGTCAGTGTTGAGACCCTTGCGGGCATAATGAAGATCCACAAGACGAGGAACCTCTTCAGAGTCGATATGGGCGGGCCAGTATTAAAACCTGAACTCATACCGGTGGATCTCTCAAAGCTGCCCAAAAAGTTTCATAACACAAGGATAATCAAACATTCATTAAAGGCCGGTAACAAGACCTTTAAGGTCAACTGCATCTCGATGGGCAACCCTCACGCGGTGATCGTTGTAAAGAATACTGATTCTGTTGACCTGGGGACTTCCGGCAGGATGATCGAGAACCACTCCCTCTTCCCTAACAGGACGAATGTTGAATTCATCCAGGTCCTGAACAAGACCAATATCAAGATGAGGGTATGGGAGAGAGGGGCCGGAGAAACACTGGCTTGCGGCACCGGGGCGTCCGCTTCAGTCGTAGCGTCAGTCCTGCTGGGACTGACTGAAAGAAAAGTCACAGTGCACCTGCCCGGAGGTAAACTCCTTATTTATTGGTCTGAAAAAGACAATCACGTCTATATGACCGGCCCGGCAGTAACCGTATTTTTTGGAAGGATAGACATATAGAATAATGAAAGTTAAATGCCCGACATGCAAACAGAAAATAGAATGGGAAAATAACCCGTTCAGGCCCTTTTGTTCCGAAAGGTGCAAACTCATCGACCTCGGGGCGTGGGCAAAGGGTGAATACATAATAGAGGGCCCGCCTGACGATGCGTCGGAAGATTGGCCTTCAAACAAGGAGATCGGAAATGCTTAACATTACAGTATCAGGCGCTACGGGAAGAATGGGGACCCGTATCATCACATTATTATTGAATATTGAAGACCTGAAATTAGCCAATGCTCTCGAACGCCAGGGACACAAGAACCTCGGCAGGGACATCGGGGAAGTTATTGGTGCAGGCACTCTTGGAGTAAAGATCACTGATGATATTAAAACCATCGCCGGGTCATCTGACGTAATTATCGATTTTTCTTCGCCTTCCGCGACAATAGAGGGCCTCAAATCCATATCCGGCAACCCGGTACCTGTAGTTATCGGCACTACGGGTTTCAGCAAAGATGAAATAGAATACATACGTTTATACGCACAAAACACACCTGTTGTTTTCGCACCCAATATGAGCGTTGGAGTCAACCTCCTTTTAAAGGTATTGGCTGACATAGCAAAGGTCACAGGGGAAGATTATGATGTCGAAATAGTGGAAGCACACCACAGACTGAAAAAGGACGCTCCTTCGGGAACCGCAATGAAAATGGCGCAGGTACTGGCGGCAGCGCTCGGGAGGAACCTGGATGAAGACGCAGTATACGCAAGGCACGGCCTGATAGGCGAAAGGACCAGAAAAGAGATCGGCATCCAGACCATACGTGCAGGAGATATTGTAGGTGAACATACTGTGTACTTCGGCGGGCTAGGCGAAAGGATCGAGATCACTCACAAGGCCTCAAGCAGGGACACATTCGCGAGGGGTGCGCTGAAGGCAGCCCAATGGGTATACAAGCAGACACCTGGCCTATATGACATGCAGGATGTGCTCGGACTTAAATAAGGGTATCTAAGGGGTCAGTTACAATATTCTCTAATCAGATTTTTTGGTCAGCCAATCGAGGGATACCTTACCGGATAATATAAGATCCACCATCTTGCTGTCAAATTGGATCCCGGAGCAGCGCTTCAATTCATTTGAAACTTTGTCTATCGATAAAGCGTCCCTGTACGGCCTGTCACTCATCATTGCATCAACCGCATCAGCAACACCGACTATCCTGGCGACCAGAGGAATATTTTCGCCCTCAATGCCTTCGGGATAACCTTTTCCGTCATACCGCTCATGATGATACAGAACAACTGGTATTGCCTCCTCAAGGAAAGGGATTGACTGTATGATCCGTGCGCCTATCACGGGATGCTTTTTTATCAGTTCATACTCATCATCTGTTAACTTCCCGTTCTTATTAAGGATATTTTCTTCGATCCCAACCTTTCCGATATCATGAATGGAAGCCGCATGCTTTATTTCTTTGGTTGTCTTCTCGTCCACACCGAATGCCGCTGCCAGCTGCGAGGAGAGTTGCGCGACCCTGCTTGAATGGTTAAAGGTATAATGGTCCTTGGCGTCGATCGTACTGTTCAATGCCTCTACAGTACCTTCGTAATACTTCATTATGTTGCTTCTGGCGCTGTCAACCTGCTCCTCGAGATAGGTGGCCCTGTCCAGAAGTATGTCTCGTTCCATCTGAAGTCCCTTGTTGGCGCGCCTTTTCTTAAGTCCCTTCTCGACTACGAGCAGGACATTGTCTTTATCAAACGGCTTTAACAGATAATCAAACGCACCGAAACGGATCGCGTCACGGGCGGTATCAAGGCTCGCGTATGCGGTCAGCAGAACAACCTCTGTATCAGGATGCTTTTTCTTTATCTGCTGCAAGGCGGTTATACCGTCCATCACCGGCATTTTTATGTCCATGACCACAAGGTCAACGGACTTCTCGGACATCATATCCAGGCCCTCATGCGCCCCTGTAGCAGTTGAAACGGTATACTTGTCCTTAAGTACCATACGGATCGACTCCCTCGGAGCCAGCTCGTCATCAATGACGAGGATATTCTCTTTAGTCATTAACATGCCCCTCCTCAATTGAAATTGGAGCATCCTTACTCTCAATGATCGGGAACCTGATCACAAAACTGTTTATTCCCTCCCTGCTCTGAATGTCCAGTGTCCCGTTATGTCCATCTATGATCTTATGGCTTATAGGTATATTTAATTCCACTCCAAGGTCCTGAATGTCCAGTAAAGGTTTTAATAAATTCTGTTTTCCCTCTTCCAGCACTTTGTCTCCCGCAAATGACAATGTAATCTCTATAACCGAAGGGTCAGACATTTTTGCGCCAGTTGTCAAATTGATCGAAGCCCCTTCAGGTGTCCTGTCAATTATACTCAACACCAGATAATGTATTGCCTTGATTAACAGTTTCTTATCGGAATTTATAAAAAAAACTTTATCCACCAGCTGTTTTGTAAATTTATGTGTTTCAGGCAGACTACCTGAAATGAGATTGGAAGCCTCGCGCATCACTTCATTGATATCTTCTTTGTTGAAATTGTAATCCTGGGTGCTCGAAAAGGCCACAAGCTTGTCTATGAGGCTATCGAGCTTATTGATTGAGTCACTCACGGTCGAAATGTAGAACCCGTGAAGATCATCGTCCTTATGTTTTTCATTTATCAGCTGTGTGTATGTATGTATCGATGTCAGAGGGTTCCTGATCTCGTGAGCGATCTTGCCCATTAGATCGTTTACCGCCTCAAGCTTCTCAGCCCTCCGTTGTTCAGCCTGCAGCTTCTTGGAGTCGGAGAGGTCGGTAAATAGTATCCCGGCCCCGATTGGTTTCTGCTGTTCATCAAGAAGCCTGTAGCTGTTTATTCCAAGAGGCAGGCCCGAGGGGTTAATGCTAACCTCGTGCCGTTTATATGCCATCCCGGTCACCATGGTCTCATATAAAATATCTCCCAGAGGTGAAGGAAGCTCCCTCAGGTCACTGCCGACTATCTTTGAAGAATCAATGCCGAGAATATCGGATGCCTGCTGATTGAAAATACTGATCTTTTCATCACTGTTGATCGCGACCATTCCGCTGCCCATGCTCGAAATTATATTCTTTGTGAACTCCTTCTGGTACCACATCTTATGATAAAGATCAATGTCTTTAACAGCAGCGGCGAGATAGTTACACAGGAGATAGATGATCTCCAGCTCTTCCTTATAGAACGGCTCATCCGTGATCTTGCTGTCAATATTGAAAATACCTATCAGTTTAGCTTTGTATATCATCGGGAAGGAGACTGAGCATTGTAAGAGGTCCATCTCTTTCCTGATATTTATCGCTGTTGAATCGGTAAAGGTAACCGGCTTCTGCAGTATACGGCCGGTCTTTGAAAGCCAGCTTACGAGCGAGCTGTCCCTACTAAGCACCAGGTGGTCGGCAATATAAGGGTCGAGACCACAGTTGGTCTTCACGCTGAACCCGTCCTTGTCCTTGAGCAGGACGGACATCTTACCAACATGGGCAATGTCTATAACTGAATTCATGAAATGATCAAAAAGCTTCCGCATATCGAAACTGGCAGTCAGCATCTTCGCGAAGTTAACAATGACCTTTTTATGTCCATACTTTTCGCCAGGATCAGGATCAAAGGGAGGTGAAGAGAAGTCGGTATCAACTCTGCCGTCCGCAGGCATTTGACCCGTTGACGCCGCACCCTGTGACTGTTTCAGCAACCGTAGTTCATTCCCAAACTTCTGCCACTCGAGGGCGCGTTCGACCACAACAAACAATTCCTCAGCCAACGAAGCCTCACTGACAGTGTCATAAACGCTCTTAGGCAGTTCTTCCTTCTCAAACCTGTCCAGCTTCTCAGTAGTAATAAGCACCACAATGTTCTCGTCAAGTTTATTCAGGAAATTCTTCACTGATGAAAGACGGTGGGATACGGTATCAATTATAAGCAGGTTAAGCGGAATATTGCTGTACAGGTCCTCAAGTTCCTCGAGTGCCTTTAAGGGATATACCGTATATTTCCCGAGTACGCTTTTAACATTCTTAATTATTAGATCGTCCCTGTTACTAAGTAATGCCAGTATTTCCATAGATTAATCCCTTTTTTATTATTTCCAGCCTGCTACAATTAACGATCTATTGCCTGGAGTGTAAATAATAGTATAATACAATTCTTCAAATCTTTACAGGTAATGATATTGTGAACGTAGAACCCTCGGCTATCCTGCTTCTGACATGGATATTGCCTTCATGGTCTTCTATGACCCTTTTAGTAATAGCAAGTCCAAGCCCCACACCCATTTCTTTGGTCGTGACGAAGGGGTCGAATATCTTTGATATATCTTCATGAGGAATACCATCTCCGGTGTCAGTGATAACCACATCAACATTTTCAGCGTTTATGCCGATATCAACCGTTAACCTGCCGCTGCCGTTCATGGCCTGGAACCCGTTCATGATTATAATGCCGAAGGCCTGTTTCAGCTTCGCGGCATCGCCTGACATATTGATCACATTTTGATGGTAAAGCCTGACCACGTCAATATCCTTTTTCTGAGGGCCAGCCTTGCCTTTTATATAATCAAGCGTCTCGTCCACAAGCTCTACAATATTAAAATCATTTACTCGGGCCGATTTTTTCTCTATCGAGAAATCGAGCAGGTCTCCTATCAGCGTATCGATCTTTTCTATCTCGCCCACAACTATCTTCGAAAAAGACCCCCTGAACTCCGGGTCATTATATTTTTCAGGCATAAGCTGCGCGAATGTCTTGAGTGATGTCAGGGGGTTCCTTATCTCATGCGCGAATGTAGCGGACATCATACCTATCGACGCGAGCCTTTCGGTCTGTACCCTGCCGGAATATAGCTGAGCATTCTTGAGGGCTATGGCCATCTGGTCGGCAATGGTGCTGAGCATATTTATGTCCTCATCAGTGAACATGTCCCCGGACAATTTCCCTCCAAGGACAATTAAAAAAGATACCTTGTCGGCTATAAAAATCGGAATCAGAACCTCTCCTTTAAACTTCTCAATATCCTTCCAGATCTCTTCAGCCACATCACGGCCAACTTTTTCTTCAAGAAGAGGAAGTTCATCCTTAACAATAATATCTCTCGATCTGGCGAATAATTTGATCGCCCCGGATTTTTCGTCTATATTCATTCTCTTTCCGTCTTCAGTTAGCGGGTCTATCCTGCCGCCGTCCTTATTTATTTGATATACTGCTTCATAAATGCCCTCAGCAGGAACAGCAGCAATCATATAAACACCTTCAAGTCCCAAGACCTCATATAGCAGGTTCCCGATAAACTTCAATATGCTATTCCGATTGAACATCGTGGCAAGGGTGGAACTAACCTGTTGTATTGTTGAATAGTAGTCATAAGACCTCTTATAGAATCTTAGATCGGA
>BDTS01000049.1 GCA_002897915.1 bacterium BMS3Bbin09
TTGCTGGAAGTTTCGTCAAATCCAACATACTTGACGTTTAAATAGTCTGCCTCAGAACGGCCTTTATCTACATAATGATGAATTATTCGCCACAACCTGGTGTCGTGCTCGTTAACGAAGGATGCGAGGGTTTTAACAGGCATAGACTTGGCCAATGTCATTATCATAGCTTCAAACAGAAGCGTAAAACTACTACCGGAACGAGCCCAGGGGACATTAACCTGCCGAATGCCGCATGTACTGCACTTGACTCGCGGAACTCTTGCAGTCAAGTATGCCTCGTGTTGGAAAAAATTAAGGTGCCGCCAATACTTAATCTCCGTATCGTGCGCTTTAAGTCCTTCCTTACCGCATTCCGGACATGTAAAAGTCCCGCCGCGCGGGAAGTCGATCATGATGTCAAGGCGTTTCTGTTCCAGATTAAATTTAGATGATTCCACCTGCCAGGGCGGGGTTAAACCAAGGGCCTTTTGAAAAAGTTCTGTGTCTCTCATAATATGTAATCAATACCATTTTTTAGATAGTTCTATCAACCTTTACCCACTTGAAACAGCGAGGAGCCTTACATATAAAAGAGCGGACCTGATATTCCATGATCTGGAACGGCTCAAGAAACTCCTTACCAGCCGTTGGAGACCCCTTCAGATCATCTTTGCAGGCAAGGCCCATCCGTCTGATGACGAAGGGAAAAGAATACTGCAGCGTATTTTTAATTTTGCCCATGATCCTGAGCTGAGAGGAAGAATAGCCTTTGTTGAAAACTACGATGAACAATTGGCACAGTACATGGTACACGGAGTAGACATCTGGCTCAATAATCCTGTCCCTCCTCTTGAGGCAAGCGAGACAAGCGGCATGAAAGCAATGGTTAACGGAGTACCCCAGTTCAGTATACTGGATGGATGGTGGTTAGAAGGCCATAACGGGATGGGCATTTGATGGAACAGGAGATAACAGCGACGCAGAAAAAATTTATGATCTTCTTGAGACCGAAATAATACCTCTCTATTATGAACTCGACGATAATGGCATCCCCCACAAGTGGATCAAGGTCATGAAAGAAGCGATAAAAAGCACCGGCTCCATGTTCAGCGCCCGCAGGATGGTAAAAGAATATGTGACCAAGTTCTACCATAAAGCCCTGAAGCAGGCTTTAAATTAGTCTGCATGATCGTTAGAATCCGCTATTGAAGGTTTTTATTGACCCTGAAAACTGCCTCTTAATAAGTCAATCATGAAAATTGGATATATCTTATAGTATGATACATCGGTAAAATCTCTGGTTCAAAGAGGATACAATGACACAGAAAAGCACAGCACACAAACAGGGTGGACTTCGGGAACTGGCGGCAACAGCGATCTGCGGAAATGACATAACCTCATCGTGTCTCTATGTCTCTGCCCTGTCCATACTCTATGCCGGCCGATGGGCGCCTTTGTCTCTGCTTATTGTTATCGGTGTACTGTACCTGTACCGCTCCATTTACTCCGAGGTGGTAGGCGCTTTACCCCTGAATGGGGGCGCCTATAATGCATTGCTCAATACAACAAGCAAATTCCGTGCATCCCTGGCCGCCTGCCTCACTATACTTTCTTACATGGCAACTGCGGTTCTCTCTGCCAATGAAGCCATGCATTATGCGCTTAATTTTTTGCCCGGATTCCCTATTATCCCGGCTACCATCGGTCTATTATTTGTCTTCATGCTGATTACAATTCGCGGACTTACGGAATCTTCCCGTGTTGCTATCGTCATATTCATAACACACCTCCTGTCTTTAGTCGTTCTTATATTTGTCTGTGTCAGGTACGTAATGCTCCATGGACTGAGCACACTGATCTCAAACATGCAGACACCTCACGAAGGCGGCCTGGTTGTTGCTCTGTTCTTCGGTTTTTCAGCGGCCATGCTTGGGATATCAGGCTTTGAAAGCTCGGCCAACTTCGTAGAGGAGCAGGCTGAGGGTGTTTTCCCCAAAACATTACGCAATATGTGGATAGCAGTAAGCGTTTTCAATCCCAGCATTGCGTTGCTGGCCCTGGCACTGGTCCCTATAAATCAGGTTTCCCAGCACGAAGAGGCGCTTCTTGCGCACATGGGTAATGTGGCAGGTGGGACATGGCTTTCATCGTTGATCTCCATTGATGCCACCCTCGTATTAAGCGGAGCTGTGCTAACCAGTTTTGTTGGTGTAACAGGACTGATCCGCCGCATGACACTCGACCGGTGTTTACCTCAATTTTTCCTCAAGAAGAATTCCTGGGGCACCAGCCATAATATCATCATTGCTTTCTTTATACTTACCGTGTCAATCCTCCTTTTGACAAAGGGGGAACTAACGGCCCTGGCAGGGGTCTATACAATCTCATTTCTGGCTGTCATGGCTCTTTTTGGTCTCGGAAATATTCTCCTGAAAGTAAAACGCGCTTCCCTTCCCCGCCCCTCAAAGGCTTCCTGGCCCGCGGTAATAATCGGCATTGCAGCGGTTATTGTGGGTCTGTTGGGCAATATCATTATGAACCCTCAGTACTGGACTGTCTTTCTTGAGTACTTTATTCCTGCCATGCTTGTTGTCTCAATTATGCTGGGACGCATTGCCATTCTGAATGCTGCTCTGTATATGGTTCGCATTGCCAGCACAAGCTTTGGAAAATTCACAGGCAATATTCCCCAGATTATCCTTGCTAAAATTAAAGAGATCCATTCCCAGCAGATAGTCTTTTTCACTCGAGGTGACAACCTGCCCAACCTTAACAATGTGATGCTCTATGTCAGACGCAATGAGCATACAAATCGAATAAAAATTGTTACCGTTGTTAAAGATGATAACGAGGTGCCGCCAAATCTCAAAAAAAACCTGGAAATGCTTGATCAGGCCTATCCTGAAATTGATATAGAGTTCCTGGTCATAAAGGGGACCTTCGGTCCTAAGCTTATCAATGACCTTTCCCAAAAGTGGTCCATTCCTGCCAACCTGATGTTTATAGGTTCTCCGGGAGACCATTTCATCTATGGTTTGGCTGATCTTGGCGGTGTTCGTTTGATTATTTAACTTTTATACCCAGAGGGCATAAGTCTCATTGAAGCGGATGCTATGCACCGCTTAATTCGGCTTTAACAGTAAATAAATATTTTCTGGATTTCAGACCGGAGTTTGTTACCAACTGAAATCCGCTATACCGAGGCCGGGCCCCGGTATTTCTTGCATTACCATCTCAAATGCTTTTCAACGAATTTCACGTCCCTCCTGATAAGCAGCTTCCTGAACTCATCTCCAAAAAATATGAATAGTGCGAACGGGACCGAGGTTGACGATATGCTGATTCTTGATATATATTTATAAACCTATATGAATACTTTTACCTGGATCGGCATAATATTCTGCATCTCCCAGTCAGCCATGTTCTCGGGCCTGAACCTGGGCTTTTTCAGTATAACCCGTCTGAGGCTTGAGGTAGAGGCCTCAAAAGGCAACAGAAGCGCTCAGCAGGTCCTCAGTTTGAGGGAAGACTCGAACTTCATGCTGACAACAGTACTCTGGGGCAATGTCAGCGTCAACGTCCTGCTGGCCCTTTTGTCCGGTTCGGTCATGACTGGCGTGGGGGCGTTCATTTTCTCGACATTCTTTATCACCTTTTTTGGAGAGATAATACCGCAGGCATATTTTTCACGGCATGCCCTTCGCATGGCGACACTGCTCCTGCCTCTCTTCAAGCTTTATCAACTGCTCCTTTACCCAATAGCAAAACCTTCTGCCATACTGCTCGACAAATGGCTAGGTCCCGAAGGCATACAATATTTTCAGGAACGCGACCTCAGGGAGGTCATTAAGAAACATATTGAGGCAAGCGACGTTGATGTGGACAAGCTTGAAGGGCTCGGGGCGCTGAACTTTCTGGCAATCGACGACCTGCTGGTCTCCGACGAAGGCGAACCCGTGGACCCTAAAAGCATACTCAGGCTTCCTGTTTCAAACAACAAACCTGTCTTCCCTGACTTTCAAAGGGACCCGTCCGATAATTTTCTTCAGCAGATCCAGTCATCCGGCAAAAAGTGGGTGATTATCACCGATGAATCGGATGAGCCTATGTTCGTGCTTGATTCAGACGGTTTATTAAGGAATGCCATATTCGAGACAAAGCGCCTGCACCCTTTGCATTATTGCCACCGCCCGATAATTGTGAGAGACATGTCGGTCCCTCTTGGCAATGTCATGATAAAGTTAAGGGTTCAGCCCGAGACAACCGGAGACGACGTGATAGATGAGGATGTGATCCTTCTCTGGAGTAACGAAAAGCGGGTCATAACGGGCGCCGACATTCTTGGGCGCCTTATGCGCGGGATAGCGACACGTTCAAGGAAATAATCATAATGATCAAGACCAGGAAGAATATAAAACAGATCGACGTGGTCGGCGGCAGAGCCTGGTACAGCAGACACCCGAAAGAAGTGAAAGAGATATGCTGCGGACTTAAGCGCTCGCTAATCCTAAGAAAGTTTCACAGCGCCGCTTAATTCAGCTTTATCAGATATGACTTATATCGTCCTCGTCCTTCTTTTTCCCGCACATCCTGTCAATATATATCTTTGCAGCGTCCTTTCCTCCAAGGCCAAAGGCAATCGAGAGTGCAAGAACAACCCCGCCGAACACAATGGCAAATGCGATAATAACTGTGTCCTTGCCTATGCCCAGGAGCTCAAGCGCCATTGTTACGGCCATAATGAAAACAGTAAATTTGACGAACTTGCCAATCAAACCTGAAAATGCAACTCCGGCATTCACAGAGGCAATAAGTGCGGCCCTGCCGAGGAAATTCGCCAGCGTATAACCGGCAATAACAACAATACACGCAACAATAATATTCGGCAGATAAAGGAGAAATTCTGTCAGCAGGTCTTCCACCGCAGGTATTTTCAGTGCATTAAGGCCGATTATGAGAAATGAGATCAGTACGAGCCAGTACACGAGCCTGCCAATAAGTTTGGAAAGAGGTTCGTTGTACCCGCTCCTTTGTAATATCTGCATGACCCCGAGCCAGTCGGAGAGCTTATCTATATTCAAAAAGGCTGATATCTTAGTTACGATCCTCCTTAATAACCATGCAGCAATGATGCCGACACAAACAATAACAAGGCCGATCAGAACGCTTGGCAAAAAATCGGCTATTTTTTCTACGAACCTCTTAAAAGGTTCCACAAAAACATTATCCATAATCACCCCCCCTATTCCCATTTTTCAATAAGATATTGTTTATTTCTTTCAAATGACTTACATAAAGCCTCGAGTCTTTCTTCAACCATTTGAGCGCTGCTATGTTCCATTTCCATGATCAGAGACGCAACCTTTCCCAGGTATAGAGGCGTTAATGTCTTGAGTATATGCTCACCACTCATGACCTTTTTATGACATGCTACCGCATAGTCATAAATTGTCCGCGACCAGAGATCGTCATCAAAAGAAAATGTTCCGGCAGTGACTATACTATTAAGCCCTGAAAAAGTCTCATCGCTCACGATTTCCTTCAAAATTTCACCGAGTTCAATAATACCAAGCTTGTACATTTCCGTCATCCGCCCTACATTTACATTTACCGGTTCGAGCCCGACTGAAAATTCAAAACCGAACATCGGTACCGGGTCTGTTGACCTGACCTCTTGCCACCTTCTGGGATATTCCTCCATCAGCATGAACAATGCGCTTACAACCTGCATCAGCATGGCGGAAAGGTCCGAAGACGGGTCCTTTGCCGCGTGTATCTTTGCCCCGAGAAACGACTGGCATACCCTGAAATCATTTGCAACTGCGGTTGTGGTCATCCAGATATCTATCCCGAAACGGGCCACATCGCTTTCCCATACGTCCTTTGAAAGATAAAATTCAGCGAGCTTGCCTGAAAAACCGAAGTCGCCTCCGATGGGCTGTCTGATCCGCTGGCCGTACAGAGCCCTTGTTACAGGATAAACGATACTGTTGGTGATAGTTCCGTCATATTTATGCCTCAGGTAATAAGGTGTTACAAAATCAAAGTTTCTGTTGAGGACCGGCCGGATCAGGAGGTCTATCCACTCGGGTGTAATGCTCCTGAGATCTGAATCAACGACAGCGCATGCCTTTACGTTGAGTTCCTTTGCGATCTGGAATATTGTCCTGAACGCGCTGCCTTTACCAGGAATACCGTGATATGGTGTGGTTATTTTCGAAAGAAAGCTCTGGCGCTGGTCAATAAGAAGCGGCTGAAAATCTTCAATAACGGTCTTCTCGACGATCTCAAGCGTACCGTCAGTAGAACCCCCGTCAGAATTGATGAGTATTGCCCTCTGGTCAGGAAAGTACTTTGCAAAGCCAGCCTGGACCGCCCTGACCACATGCCCGATAGTATCAGCGTTGTTAAAGCTCGGAATGCCGACAAGGATGTCGGCCTCGCCTATTCCCTTTAGCTTCTCACTGACTTCATCATCTAAAATCACACCTTTTATGCCATCACTTATAACAATTGGTTCAGCCATTGTCTTTTTTCACCGCATCAAGGATATGCTGATAAATATCAGGAATGCTGTATGTGACCCTGTTCCAGGACGGTATCAGCGGGGCCTCGGTCGGGCCTCGGCTCTGTTCCCAGGCTGTCCAGAGCAGGGTCCTGAAATGCTGGGCCATCATCTCTTCCGCGTGACGGTCATACCCGAGGTTGTTCATCTCCGCGTCGTCGCTGTAGCATTTTATGAATTTCAAAGCGTTGCTGTAGTATGTATGAAGCATCATATCTACTGTCGAATCATCAAGGGGAAATCCATGGGCACGCATGTAATGAAGATAAAACTTTGCGATATCGATCGTCATCCTCGAAAGCCCTTTTGTAGTATCGTCCTGTGAAATCACCTGGTGCTTGTGTTCATAGTTCGAGACAAGGTCTACCTGAGCTATCTTGCGGTCCATAACCCTGTGATATACCTCTGAAAGGGTCGAGACCTCAAGAGACCAGTCGTATGCGATGTTTATTTCCCTGGCCAGCCGCGAAGTAAAGCTGAACTCGCCTGAAAGCGGATACTTGAACATCCTGTGGTATGCAAAAAAACGGCCCAGCTCAGTAAAACCGCGTTCATTCATAATGTCCATCATGCTGTCAACAAAAGGAGTGATGAAAAGCCTCGTCACCCTTCCCTTCATTGTCCTTTCGGAAGGGGAGATACGCACGTAATAACCCTTACAGAATTCATAATCGGCATGGGGATTAGCTGTCGGCTCTATGAGCCGGCCGAGAAGTATACGGTCATAGGTCACGATATCGCAATCATGCAGAGCGATCACGTCGGAGTCCCTCTTTGCAAGAATATAACCGAGTGCCATCCAGACCGACTGGCCCTTGCCCTGCACACCCGTCAGTATGTCCCGTTCGCTTATACGATTAAATATATTCTGGATCCTCGGGCCATTGACCCACACAAGGGTCACACGGCGCTTTGACGTAGAAAGTGACCTGAAATACTCTTTGGCATTATTAAACTTTTCTTCTTCATCAGTTCCATTGAATGCTATTACCACATTTTTCAAATAATTGGTCTGACTTATTTTTTCAACGATACTGTCAAGGACCTCACGGTTCTCAAGCTCGCTAAAATGGCAGGGCAGCAAAAGGGTTATCTTTGTTTTGCGGGAATAATTAAGAAGACGGCCCTCGAGCTTTATCAAGTATTCATCGGGATCGAATACCCTGTAAAGGTCATGAAATGATGTTATCTTTCCTTCCTGATGAAAATCCGTCATACACCCCCCGATCCAGATTCATGATACTTCCAGTATATAGCGAATTCGTATGATTTACAATAAGTTATTTAACATAAAGACCGAGATTTTGTTATGGAAAATTAGATAGCTGGCCGCATACATATAAACATTCCAAATAGCCTTTAATTTATTTAATTGATTATTTGAGTGATTTTCATATGCAATTTCTCACTTTCAAAAAATACCAATAATTATGGAGGAACAATGGCCGGACAAAGAATAACCAAAAAGAACATTGTCAGGGACAGGGATATAGACCTGTACTGCGAAAGCGTTGAAAAACTGCTGTGTAATATCAGTAAAAAAAACTCACCCACACCCAGAAAACAAATATTAACGGATGAGTTTGAATTCACAGATCACAACGAAGATTATCTGGAGCTGTAAAGCGTATCCGCTGACAGTTCCAGCCCTAATCTTTCCCCTCAAGCATCTGCCGCCCAAAAAACGCGACGGCTGGTCTATAAGATATTAAAGAAGATCAAAACAGTAAAAGTAATCCGCGTGTGAACTTATTATGAATAAAATAATTATTTGAAATTGCGCTATACTATGGGAAAATCTTTCACTACAACCCGGATATTTGTGTTATGTCAAACGTAAAATTCAGCAGACTTGTCGCAAGGGGTATAATATGCGCGGAAGAACTGGAAAATGTCCGCAAGAAATCCGAACTACTGGGACAGCCTCTGGAGAATCTCCTCATAGAAACAGGTGTGCCAAAGCACGAAATTCTTTTCTGTCTTTCCACGTACTACAACTGTCCCTATATCGAGTTTGATGAAGATGTCCTTATCTCGCAAGGCATCATGAGCAGTATTGATGCCAAAAGACTGAAAAAAGCTCTCTGGTTGCCCCTTTCCGTGCAGAAAACAGAAGCTGAGGTCATAGCATATGATCCGTGGGAAAAAACAACTATAGAGGACATCAAAAAGACCCTTGGTGTAGAAAAGATCGATTTCAAAGTAGCCCTCCCTCTGGACCTTGTCAGGATTATCGAGAACAACCAGGACCTGAATCACGGTTTTCCTCCTTCAGCGGGACGGACGCCCCTGGCAAAGGTCAGGACCTATCTTGCGGGCCAGAGAACGGAACTCTCGCTGCAGAGAACCGCGTTGTCGAGGGGCAGAACCGGCCTTGCCTTCCTTCGAACCGGCATCGCTTTCATAACAGCCGCAATAACGCTATTCAGGATTTTCGGCACCGGATATCTGATCATTCCTTGTCTTCTCCTTCTTGCCGTCGGTATCGCTTCGGTCTCAGACGGTCTTCTGTGGTATCTGACTTCCCGCAAAAAGGCATCGCAGAATGTCAGACCTCCACTTGGTGAAGCCCCACCAGGTTTTTCCGTCCTGAAGGTTTCCGTCACCGATCCACACCCGGTTTTTTCAAGGACCGAACCAGTGGAAGGGGCCGAAGAGGTCCGCAATAACTGGAGCAGTCTTTCGCCGGTCCAGCGGCGCAGGTTTCTTGCAAATGACAGAACCGATATGGCAGAAGAAAGAACGGCCCTCGCTATCCTCCGGACTAACATGGCCAAGGCCCGCACCGGGCTTGCATTTGCACGGACAGGAATCGCCTTTGCAGGGCTTGGTATCGGACTTTTCTGGAAGTTTCCTTCGGGACCATGGACAGTGTTCGACATTACACTGATTGTCCTGGGCGCACTGATGGCAATTGAAGGACTCTACTGGTATCTACCCGGCAGGAGTGCGGGCATTGAAGGCCTGAAAAGAATAACGCGAGCTGAAAAGCTGAAGAATATATGGGAGATGGTCTTTCCGCCTTCATACGGACCAAGAAGGAAAGATCACGGGAACCCGCCGGTCAAATCATCTCACGCTCCGGGGATATGGGGCACTACCGGGCTCGCTCTGGAGCGCACCATGCTTGCGGAGAGGAGAAACATCATGGCCAGGCTGAGGACAGTGATGGCCCGAAGCAGAACTGCAATGGCATTTATCAGGACAGGACTCAGTATATCAGTAGTAGGGACCCTGCTCCTCGTCCTTTTAGGAACAACAAGCCCTCTATGGGACCTTTTAGACTGTATCCTTATCGCTACCGGAGTTCTTCTTATAACAAACGGGATTCTATGGTACATACCCGCTGAAAAAATAAGGCAGCAGTTCCCTTACTGCTTCGGTGATCTTGAAATCAGTCTGCCGGACTATAGTAAACCATCGGGCTTATGGAGAAAGGCTGTATTTAGTCATGACGACATTGAATAAAATTCTGCCGCCAAAGACATCTTATCTGGAAAAGGTGCTCCCGCCAGGTGAACTTCTAAAGGCGTATTACGCGGCGCACGCCAGGGGGATCGAACTCGAATGGATATTACTGAATGAATTCGGCGTCAGCCGTGAAGACCTTCTGAAAGCAAAGGCGCCCTACTACAGATGTCCCCCTGTCGAGTATGATGAACGCCTCCCTGTCCCGCCGCAGCTCATTGAAGGACTGAACTCCGATATTCTGTCCATGAGTCTCTGGATCCCTTTGATACTGGACAATGGGAAAATAATCATAGCGTCCAGTGACCCCAGCAATCTTTCCTTGCTGGATGAGGTCGAATCCTTCATGAACGGGAGGGAATTCGAGATTCGCCTTGCGCTCCAGGACGACATACGGTGGTACATACAGGACTTCCTTCACGCCCCTCCCGAGCGTCTGATCGGCTCTGAGAGGACCAATCTTGCCTTCTGGCGCAATACAATGGCACAGTGGAGGACACGACTTGCCTGTTATCGGACCGATCTCGCAAAGGCAAGGACATGGCTGGCAATCCTCAGGTGGGGGCTGGGTCTGGTGGTGCTTTCAAATGCCTTCACACGCATCTACGGCTCCGCCCGGTTCGCATCATATCTTTACTGGGTGATGGTAGTCTCAGGAATGGTTATCGCCGGTTTCGGGCTTGTCAATTATCTTGCAATAAGAAAATCACGTATGAGTCCTCCAAAGCATCATACAATAGTAGAGGTGACATCTGCCACAATGCAGTTCCTGGAGCATTATCACCTGGACGATGTCGGTACAAAACCGAGACTTAAAAGCACTATGCTCTCCCGCCTTGGTGACTTTATAATGAATTACTGCACCATACTCAAGCCTGTGCCGGCCAGCAGAGAACGCACACACCTTGCAAGAGAAAGAAACGTGCTCGCCGCCCAGCGCAGCATTGCCGCTTGTTACCGCACCATATACGCCCGTGCGAGGACAGGTCTTGCCTTCATCCGGACCGGAGTCATATTCATGAGCATCGGAATCGGTTTTATAAAATATTTCTCAATAAGCTTCCTCACTTTGGTTGATATCCTTCTCCTGATCTCCGGACTCCTTATGATAATTGACGGGACATTATGGTATCTTCCGTCCAGAAAGGAACCGGAAAACCTCAAAAGAGTCCGTACCATGGAAGGATCGAAATGAGAATAGAACGCAAAATAGTATTATCGGATATGTTTAATCTGATACTTATTTTCCTGATCGGCAGTTTCGCCATACAAAACCTGAACCTTATGCTCACGAAGTTCAGATTCATCGAGATCGCAGACGATCTGAATGTCGCCTTCCTCGAGATGAGATTGTCTGAAAAAAACTATTTTCTATACCATGACGAAAACGCCCTTTTAGAAATACAAAGTGACATAGAATCTACGATGAAGATAATGAATTCCGTAAAAAATGACATTGTGCGAGCCATAGACATAAAGCAGTATAATACACTGGGATCCTATTTAAAGAGCTATGCTGGTGTCGTTGGACAGATCATGAAACACAAGGCACGTGACAAGAAGTCTGAGTGGTCCCTCAGGGCTGAAGGGAAAAAGCTCAAGGAATATTCAGACCGTATTACCCGTGAGGAGCGCATACATATAAGCGAGATAATATATAAATCAAAACAGATTCTTTTCTATTCATTTTTTGCCATCTTGTTGATCGCTGCGATGGTCAACCGCGTCGTATCAAAAATGATACTCAGGTCGATCAAGGAAATTGAGAATATGGCCAAGTCAATCTCCAGCGGCAACTTCAAGAAGATAAAGACCAGTCCTCCGAAAGATGAATTGGGTTCAATCATCCATGCCATAAACGCCATGTCCGACGAGCTGAAAAACCGCGAAGAGGAATTGATACAGTCAAAGAAACTGGCCTCCATAGGCATACTAATTGCTGGTGTTGCCCATGAGATCAACAACCCCCTTAACAATATATCCATGGTTGCCCAGACTTATATGGACCTCTACGAAAAACTCACAAAAGAGCAGAGAATAGAATTCATGGAAAAGGTTGAGATTCAAACTGAAAGGATAAAGACTATTGTAAACAACCTCCTGGATTTCGCGAAGCCAAAGGAGCCTACACTCATAATGACCGATATGAGCACGCTCATCAGACAAACCCTGAAGCTCGTCCAGAATATGCTGGAAATTTCAAATATAGAAACCGAACTCGATCTTGCACAGAATCTTCCTCTGGTGTACGTTGACGTACATCAGATGCAGCAGGTCCTGGTCAACATTATTGTAAATGCAATTCAGGCCATGTCCACCCACGGTATATTGTCAATAAACACAAGATTCTCAAAGAAAGACAACATAGTAGAGACTGATATAAAGGATACTGGCAAAGGCATCCCCGTAGAATTCCTGCCGCATTTATTCGATCCATTCTTCAGCACAAAGGATGAAGGCGGGACAGGACTCGGTCTGTGGGTGAGCTATGGTATAATAAAAAAACATGACGGTAGCATTAAGGTTGAGAGTAGCCCTGGATCAGGCACTGTTTTCACCATACAGTTACCTATTCTATCGAAAAAAGGAGCTGCAAATGAGTAAAAGAATAATGATTATTGACGATGAGAAAATAGTATGCGAGATGGCAAAGATATCGCTTGAGGAAGACAGTTATGAGGTCGAGACTTTCCTGAACGGCACATCTGCCCTCGAAAGACTTGAACAACGAAAATTCGATGTTGTGGTGACGGACCTCAAGATGAAGGGAATAGACGGTCTTCAGGTTCTCAAGACGGTCAAAGAAAACTACCCTGATACAAAAGTCATTATGATAACCGCCTTTGCAAACCTCGACATTGCTATAGAGGCAATAAAGGGCGATGTTTTCGATTTCTTTCCGAAACCGGTAAAGATCAAGGAACTCAAGGCATCCATACAGAAAGCCTTGAGTGAGTAGGGGGCAAACACTGCGGGTACAATGAATCCCTTCCATTCAATGCTGAGAATGCTTGCCCGTATCTTTGAAAAGCCCCTTGACATAAAGAGGGCTTTTCCTCTTTTCAAGCAGATACTCGAAAGCAACAACCGCGCTCTGGAGGTAATTGCCGATATGGGCGAGACCATGGGCGGAGACTACCTGTTCGACATCAATTATATTGATAATGCCTATTCCATGCTTTCCAGGCATCTAACCACCTCAATGCAGGACTTTGGGAGCCTCACAAAAAACAGATATCAACTGGAAGATAAATTTGACCGGATAGATTCACTCATCAATTCCGTACTCTTAGGCTCAGACATTGGTAATAGAGAGCTTGTACTCACCTATGACCGCATCACATGGACTATGGCCCGCGAAGTTGGAGGGAAGAACTATCACCTGTCTGAACTGGTAAATAACCTGGACCTGAATATCCCCGCTGCATTTGCTATCACTGCGCATTCATGCACCGAATTCTTCAGACACAACAGGCTCCAGGAGCGGATAAGCTCACTTGGGGGAAATGATATATCCCCTGAAGAGCTTGCAGACGTCCGGGAGGCCATTCTCAAGGGAGACATCCCTCGGGACCTGGATAGCGCGATCGAGAGCGCCATAATGAAGCTCGACGAAATAAACGCTGCCGCGCTCACACTCGCCGTAAGGAGCAGCGCTGAAGACGAAGACGGAGAATTTACTTTTGCAGGCCAGTTCCAGAGCGTATTGAATGTACGACCGCGCAAGGACGACGTTGAAAGAGCTTATAAAGAAGTATTGTCCAGTCTCTTTGCCGACGACTCGGTGGTCTATCAGAGACAGCTTGGCTACGCGATCGGCAGTCTCCGCATGCCCGTTGCATGCGTATCCATGGTAGATGCGGTATCAAGCGGTGTGCTGTACACTGAATCCCCTGATATGGCCCGCAAGGGAACAATGATGATCTCCGCCTCCTGGGGTCTCGGTATTTCCGTGGTTCAGGGACATACGGAAGCAGATCTGTTTATTGTTAAAAAAGCCGCTGTTCCTGAACTTGTTGAGTCAAAGGTAGGAGGGAAAGCGGTTATGACCGTGACAAAGGAAAATGGCGGGGTTGAGGAGATCCATACACCCGCGGATCTTTGTAACAAACTCTGCATTACTGAAAAGGAGATCATGGAACTCTCTTTATGCGCCATGACAATAGAAAAATACTACAAGAGGCCGCAGGATATTGAATGGGCATACGGAAAAGACGGTAAATTATACATACTTCAATCAAGGCCTCTAGTCATTCAGGAAGAAAATACCTCCGACGAAGATATCACCGACGTTGAGGAGATCCAAAATCCGGCCATCATAAAAAATGCAGGTTTCGTTGTCCAGAAGGGAACGGCTTCGGGGAAAGTCTTCCTTCTGAAGAATCCATCGGAGCTTGAGCTGGTGCCGCGAGGCGCGATACTGGTAGCAAAAAACGACTCCCCGCAATACATAAAGGCAATGCCCCGTGCAGCAGCCATAATAACCGACACAGGAACTCCGGCGAGCCACATGGCATCCATATGCAGGGAGTTCAGAATACCTACACTGGTAAACACAGGAAACGCTACTAATATTCTGCATCATGGGCAGGAGATCACTCTTTATGCCGCAGATGAGGGGAATTCCACGGTATACGACGGAAGGGTCGGAGTGCTTATTGACAGGGGACGAAAACAACAGAGAAGGATGGAAGAACTCTATGAGTTCAGAAAAAAGAAATACATCATGGGTTATATCTCCGCCCTAAATCTCGTAGACCCTCTTGTTGACGAATTTACGACAGATAAGTGCAAGACCGTCCATGACATTCTGAGGTTCATGCACGAAGAATCCGTTCAGGCTCTTATTGAAGCTTCACTGCATGCAGGGAGGCGCAGCGCCCTCAAAAGACTTGAGATCTCCATCCCTGCAGGAATATGGATCATAGATATGGGAGGCGGCCTTACCGCCGGCGCCGGAGACATTGTAACTGCAGAAGATGTGCTGTCCGAGCCTTTCAAAGCGCTGATCCAGGGGATGAGCTATCCTGGCGCATGGCACACTGAAGCGGTACCTTTGAAAATGGGAGATTTACTGTCAAGCATAAGCAGGATGCCGGGACTCACATCCGATGAGGCGGGAATAGGAGGTAAAAACATTGCCGTGATATCCGGAGAATACGTGAACCTGTCACTTAAGTTCGGCTACCATTACAATCTTCTGGATTGCTATCTCAACGAGAATCCCAAGAATAACCATATCTACTTCCGCTTTGTAGGCGGGGCAACTGACATTGGAAAACGTTCAAGGAGAATACGGCTTCTGGACATCGTTCTCAAGGAATACGGGCTCGATACGCAAATAAAAGGGGACCTCATTATCGGGAGGATCTCCAACATCGCGACAGAAGAGACCATTAAGATACTCGACCATGCGGGCAGGCTCATCGCCTATTCAAGACAGCTTGATACAGTGCTGGTAAATGATTCCCTCGTGGAAAAATACGCACAAAGATTTCTTGCGGGAAATTATAAGATTTAAGACGAGATGCCGGCAGTAAGTATTTTTTCCATTAAGGGATATATAAAGTTATTATTTCTGATTCAGAAATCAAATACAGTATAATAGGCGATGTCCAAACAACCGAACATAATGAAAGATACATATATCGCCCTTAAGGATGACCTGATCGCCATTAATGAGTCCCTCTCATCTTTACTCACAAGCATTCAGGAACGCCCGGACATTGCGGATGAACGGTTCGACAACTGGCATAAGGCCTGCATTGACATCAACCGTCAGATTACTGAAGACATTATCCGCGTGGCAGTGATCGGCACGGTCAAGTCCGGAAAGAGCACGTTCGTAAATTCACTCTTCAAAGGCGACTACGTTAAAAGGGGCGCCGGGATAGTTACTTCGATCGTTACCCGTATCAGGACAGGCAATAAGCTAAATGCCGTCCTTTTCTTCAAGTCCTGGGACGAAGTGAACGCTGACATTGAGCAGGCACTCGTAATGTTCCCTTCCTGGGAGAACCAGTCTGACAACAAGCCTTTCGATATACGCCGCGCAATGGACCGGCAGTCCCTTCAGATCGGCCTGAACGGACTTAGCAATGACCTCCTCTTTACTGAAGGTACACGCAATGCCAACAGCCTTCTTCTATCCCTGTATTTAAAGGGATATGACAGGGTCAATGAGATAGTATCCTCGGATTCAATGACTAATGAATTTCCAGATGAAAAATTTGCAGAACATAAGACCTTTGTCGGAGACGACGCGCTGGCTGTATATTTAAAAGACGTCGAACTCAGGATCAAACTCGATACGCTCGACAGTTCCATCGAGATAGCCGACTGTCAAGGAAGTGATTCTCCCAACCCGCTGCACCTTGCGATGATACAGGACTACCTGATGCAAACACATTTCATTGTATATGTGATCAGCAGCCGGACCGGAGTAAGACAGGCTGATGTGCGGTTCCTTTCAATGATCAAAAAAATGGGCATACTGGGCAATATTCTTTTTGTCGTTAACAGCGACTTCAGTGAACATGAATCAAAAGAAGACCTGACCGCCATCGTCAATAATGTAAGGGAAGAGCTTTCACTTATACGGCCTGAGCCTGAGATATACACATTTTCGGCCCTGTACAATCTCCTGGACAGCATGCAGGGTGTGCTTACAAAGAGAGACCGTCTCCGCATGGAGCACTGGAAAGAGGAGAAATCTCTCGTCTCCTTCTCGAATAAGGAAAGAGATCAATTCGGTTCCTCGCTGAACATCAAACTTACCAGAGAACGTTTCAGTCTCCTGTTGAACAATCAGCTGGAGCGCATGGACGTTATGTCATCAGGTATCAAGCGATGGGCAGTAATGAACAGGGAACTCCTCGCAAAAGATATCGACGGGGCCTCAGTGGCCATCAAGAAAATGAAGAGTCACCAGGAAAGAATGGAGCAGGTCAAGTCGCTTATAAAGAACACACTGAGCGGTTCAAAGGCTGATATCATGAGAGGCATGAAAACGGAGATCGAGCATTTTTTCAATATTAGGTCAGGCGGTATTATAGAACAGACATCTTCCTTTGTGAACCAGTATCCCTTTACCGTCGATAAGTACAAGGAGAAGCTGACCACCTCCGGCTTTTCAAATACCCTCTACCTGGTGTTTCAGGAATTCAAGCACGCGCTCGATACCTTCATGACAGAAACTATCAATCCGCAGATCGCCAGTTTTTCAAGGGAGATGGAGAAAAGTATCCAGTCATCCCTCGATGGCATCGCAAGACCTTACAGAACAATGGCATCGGAAGATATCTCCGAACTTAAAGAGGCTGTCAGCAGTGCGGTCATTGAGAATAATGATAACAGCATGAACGAAAATACCCTTCTCGATATAAACGCACTCAAAAAGATAACCGGACTGACACCGCCCTCTTCCGCCGCCACCCTGCAGTATTCGGCAAAAATAAGGACAGAGGCCTTCATTCGCTTCGGCTTTTACTCTACAGTCAAGTTTATCAAAAAGACATTCAAAAAAACCCTGAAAGATGATGAAGAAGAAAAACTGCGCGCCTTGACTGACGGCTTCAAACTAATAAAGCGTGAAACCGAAAAATCCATTGTCTTCCATTTTGAAAACTACCGCGAGAACTTCAAGTTCCAGTATATCTCGAGGCTTATCGAGGCCGCTGCGACACATATCCATCAGCTCCTTATGGAGAAGTTCCAGTCCTACGACACAAATATCAAGGCTATAGAAAATCTCATAGAAAAGAAGGGGAAGGACCGCGAGGAACTTATAAGCTTCCTTGATCATGTATCTGAAGACGCAGCCAGAATACAGATGGAGATAAGGACCGCAAGGGAGACCATCAAAGCATCTTGATCCGCTACTTTTTCCTCTCAAATAGAAAACCCGCTGCAGCAACAAACAGTAACGATGATACGGCAAGGACAGATATGTCTGTGACAATGGGGAAATCCACTATCCCGCTATCCCCCAGTAAAACATGCTTCAACGCGTCCACCCCGTAAGTAAGGGGATTGATCCGGGTTATCACCTGCAATACATGCGGCAGCTTGTTGACCGGATACATAGCACCCGAAAGGAAGAACATCGGCATTATAATAAAATTCATGATAACACTGAAACTCTCGAAGCTATCGTAAAAGGTCGCAATAATGATGCCAAGCGATGAGATACAAAAAGAAAGCAGAACAGCGATCGCTACAGCATAACATATCGACAGCAGGCCCATCTTTATCCCTAAAAAGGGGAAAAGCATTAGAATGATAACAGTCTGTATGACCGATATCAGCGTACCGCTGAGCGCCTTTCCTATCACCACCGAGAATCTGGATACAGGCGCCACGAGTATTTCCTTCATCATCCCGAACTCCTTGTCCCATATGATCGAGAGCGAAGAGAATATTGAACTGAACAATATCGTCATGCCGAGTATGCCCGGGAATATGAACTTCATGTAGGACATCCCCAGCTCGGGAGTTACGAGCCTGGACATGCCCCCTCCCACGAGAAAGAGCCATATCAAGGGCCTTACGAGTGTGGATATAAGCCTGCTCTTATCCCGCACAAACTTCTTGAACTCCCGGGCAACAAGCACATATATGACATTAGCTTCAACCAAACCGCCTCCTGTGTGAGCGGATCGTCTCCTTGAAGACGTCTCCCTCCGACATCTCTTCCTCCCTTATGTCCTTGCCGGTCATTTTCAGGAAAACATCATTCAGGGTGGGCCGCTGGAGCCTTACCGACTGTACATCACTGATACTCCTTATGATCTCAGGAATACAGGAATCACCCATTGAACAGGTCATAAACAGCTCACCGTCTTTTTCCGAGACCTCAAGTCCAAACATTTTCTCAATTTCGGACCGCGCCTTTTTGTTGTCTGATGACTTGATATAAATAACATCACCTCCAAGTGTCTTCTTGAGATCATCGGGTGTATCAACGGCAATGAGCCTGCCGTTGTCGATTATCGCTATACGGTCGCATACCTCGGCCTCTTCCATGTAATGCGTGGTCATAAAGACCGTCACATTATGCTTCTGAGGAAGCTCCACGATAAACTCCCAGAGATTGGCCCTCGTCTGGGGGTCCAGTCCAAGGGTTGGTTCGTCGAGGAAAAGCACCCCAGGCCTGTGCAGCATACCCCTTGCGACCTCAAGCCTCCTCTTCATGCCGCCGGAAAATTTCTTGACCAGGTCGTTCTTCCTCTCATACATGCCGATAAAATGGAGTACATCATGTATACGCTCCTTCATCTCACTGCGCTTCACATTATATAGATACGAATGGAACATAAGGTTCTCGTATGCGGTCAGGTCCTTGTCGAGTGTGGTATCCTGAAAAACAATGCCGATGGATCGCCTCACATCAGATGATTCCGTTTTACAGTCATGCCCTGCGATCGACGCATTTCCTGAAGTCGGAGAAAGCAGAGTACAGAGAATATTTATGGTGGTAGTCTTCCCGGCTCCGTTCGGGCCGAGAAAACCGAAAATGGTCCCCTTATCAACCTCAAAAGAGATATCATTAACAGCAGTCAGGCCATTAAAACGCTTAACGAGATTTTCAACCTTTATTATGGGCATTCTGAAAGTTTAACAGAAAATTCCGGCATAATAAAACCGTTTTCCAGTTTTCAAAACTGGTTCCGCACATGCAGATTTTTGAGAACTGCGGATATATGCGCAATTTAAACAGCGATTACAGACAGTTATCATAAAATGTATTTATATAAATTATTAATTCTCTTATAAATGTATTCCTTTTTTGCAAGATAATAGTTTATTTTATATGTTACTTTTTTAGTGCGAGGCCGCAAATGGCCCGCTATATTAGAAAGCCGGGGGATATAATGTTAAAGATCAAAGATGTTCTGCAGTCAAAAAGCTCGGCCATATGGTCAATAGAACCTGATGATATGGCATATGACGCCATAGAACTTATGGCCGAAAAAGATATCGGCGCCCTGATCGTTATGGATGGAGGGGAAGTAGTCGGCATTTTTTCGGAAAGGGACTACGTGCGGAAAGTTGTCCTTAAAAGTAGATCATCCAGAGAGACTCCAGTCAAGGAATTGATGACATCCGACCTCTATTGCATTAATTCGGACAAAACGGTCGAAGAGTGCATGGCGCTGATGACCAAGGCACACGTTCGTCATATGCCTGTTTATGAGAATAAGAGATTTGCCGGCATAGTGACATTCGGAGATATCGTAAATGCTGTGATAGTCGATCAGAAGGTCAAGATACAGGACCTCGAAACCTATATCAAAGGCTGTGAAGCCGTGGACTTCGACGACTAGGATCCGGCCTACTTCCCGCAACGCTCCGCCCTTGGACAGGAAATCAGGGATGATCGAAAACTATTAGATTACCTTATAGGGAGAATAATAATTTTTAATTGGTTATCTTCCCTTTTTTGTGTTAAAAAAAAGAACATATATATTTCCAGATAGATCATTGATAAACGGCAAATAAAGTTACCTGCCTTGTTTGGTGATAGGAATTAAAATTTGTTCCGACCATTTTGATTCTGGGAGCTGGCGTTAAGCAGGGGTTGAGTGCCCGTGAGGGAAACCTGAACCTGCTTCCAAGGCACCCACCTATAAAAAAGGGATTAAAATTTATTTCTACACGGCAAGGTGGGATTCGATTATATATTTTGTAGAGGCACGGCATGCCGTGCCCCTATCATCATGCCAATTCTCAAGGGCCAATCCCGGTCTTTACTTAATTTGTCACGATGAAAGATTTAACCCCATTCCTCATTCCTCCCGGGGCTCATCTTTTCGCTATATATCTCGTCAAGCGAAAGCAGCAGATAAATGTCCCCGATAAAATCATCCTGGGTAATGACCGCCGCGATAGCAGACACGTCCTACTCAGGCGGGTCGATACTACTGGGGCAGTAAAATAAACCCGGCAGTTATGACTTTCCCTTCTTCTGCCTTACTTCGTCCTTTATCCGCCTGATATGGCCCCTGCCGAGACCTTTGACCTCACAGCCAAGCTCGAAATATCTCCGGATCTTATCATCGTTAAGAATACCGAAGCAATCTATAATGGCACATGTATTCCCGACCATTTTCAGTACCTCCGCAGGATCAAGGTCCATGAACTGTTCATGACGGACCGCGAATATAACCGCATCCATCCCTTTCAAGGCATTCTTAAGGTCTTTCTCTATTTTCAATTCAGTCAGCTTATCCTGGTTCCTGAAGAACCTTTCAAGACTGTGACCCGGCGAGGGGTATGTGTCCTGCTTTTCAAATTCCCACCAGTGGGACAGATACGGGTCATACACGCTCATCTCGGCGCCCATTTCGGTCAGTTTCCTTACGATCAGCTCGGAGCCGCTGTACCTGGTGTCACCTACGTCTTCTCTGTAGGATGCTCCGAGAAGTAATATCTCGGCCGCGGCGATCGGCCTGCCCATGTTTCTCAACGCATCCCTGACCAACTGTCCTATATGCAGGGAACGGGTGTCATTAATGTTTATTGCAAGAGGGGTTATCTTGAAGATATCATCCTCAAAGCCGTGTATGTGTTTATACGCCCATACGCCCAGTCCTCCGTCCTTCGGCAGGCAATACCCGCCTATACCAGGGCCGGGGAATATTATGTTGCTGTGGGTGGGGCGCACCTTAATTGCATCAATGACCTTGACAAGATCCACACCATTACGCTCAGCGAACAGGCTCCATTCATCAAGAAACGCCAGCATTGTAGCGCGGTAACTGTTCTCGATGATCTTTGCTGTCTCGGACTCGATCGGCTTGTCAAGAACTGTGAGCGGATAATCCCTGGTGTTAAGCACATCATTGAGGAACTTAACGACCCTGTCGCGCGATCTTTTATTTATGCCACTGCATACCCTCCAGAAATCACGTATACTCGAGACATAGTTCCTGCCGGGCATCACCCTTTCAAAACTGTGCGCGAGCAGCGGGTCTTTCTTTATACCCCTCTGTTTGAAGATCTTCTTCATTATCGGATAGGCGATCTGTTCAGTGGTCCCCGGCGCAACGGTGGTCTCGATCAGCACAAGGGCGTCCGGTGAAATATGCTCCGCCATGATCACGAGAGAGTCTTCCAGCGGCGTCATGTCTGCTTGCCCGTCATGAACGTCTCCAAGCGAGTTCTTAAGGTAATCGCACTGGATATCGACCACGACCACGTCGGCAAGGGAGAGTACGTCATATACATATGTAGCGGAAAGTGTTTTCTTCTCGATGACGCATCGCTCTATCATCGGAGCAAGTTCTTCATCCTCGGAGACAACAGGAGAAATACCTTTATTTATTACCGGAATCTTCCAGTAGCTCCTGACACTCGGCCTCTGCATGCCGATAACGAACTTGTTGGACTTTCCTTTCTTATCCACGGTATCGGCAATGACCGCTGCCATCGCGACCCCTACGAAACCTACCCCCATGACCACAACAATCTCGCGTTTTAATTTCCTCTGTTTGGCCACTTCGGCCTTTAATCTTTTATATTCCTGTGCATATGCATTTTTTTCCGGTAATGGGAATTTCTCTCCATCAGGGCTGACTGAATATTCTTTGTTCATATTAAACGGATCTCCTCTTGGTTATGTTTTTATTTATATGATATTTAAGATTATAAACGTTTTCAGGACATTATGTAATTATATCCGAAATAACATGAGATAAACAAACGATTTATGTTATATTTGTAAAATATTATGGAAAAGAAATTTATGGAAGAATCAAACAAGTATTTAATGAACACCTACAACCGGCTGCCTATTGTCTTGAGGAAAGGCAGGGGGATGAAGGTATGGAGTTCGGACGGGAAAGAATATATTGATTTTCTCGGCGGCATCGCTGTGAACTGTCTGGGACACTGCCACCCAAATGTCGTGATAGCATTGCAAAAACAGGCGCAGCGGCTTTTGCATGTATCAAACCATTACCATATCGAACCTCAGATAGAGCTTGCAAAGATACTGGTCAATAATTCGTTCGCTGACAAGGCCTTTTTCTGTAACTCGGGTACGGAAGCGGTTGAAGGCGCGATCAAGCTCGCAAGGAAATATGCCTCTGACCATACCTCTGCGGAGAGGTTTGAGATCATAACCGCCGAAGGATCATTCCACGGCAGGACATTCGCCTCGTTAAGCGCTACAGGACAGGACAAATTAAAGAAAGGGTTCGAGCCGCTTGTCCCGGGGTTCAAACACGTTCCGTTCAATGATATTGACGCCCTCGAAAAAGCGGTCACAAAAAATACGTGTGCCGTGATACTCGAACCAATACAGGGAGAAGGCGGTATCAAAATACCTTCGTACGATTACCTGAAACAGGTCCGACAGCTTTGTGATAAAAATGGAATACTCCTTATTCTTGACGAGATACAGACAGGCATTGGGAGGACCGGGGCCCTTTTTGCATATGAACATTTCGATATGGAACCCGATATAATCACCCTTGCAAAGGGTCTCGGGGGCGGGGTAGCGATTGGCGCAATACTCGCAAAGGACTCTGTCGCGGCATCATTCAATCCCGGCACCCACGGTTCGACATTCGGCGGCAACCCGCTTGCATGTGCAGCGTCCCTGGCAACGGTTGGAACACTTCTCGAAGACAGCTTTCTGCTGGATAACTGCCGCCGGATAGGAAAGTATTTTATGGATCAACTCGAAAATCTGAAAAACGACTTTCCGGACACTATTGTCGAGGTAAGGGGAAAAGGCCTTATGATCGGCCTTGAGCTGACAAAAGAAGGCGGACCCATAGTGGACCTATGCTTAAAGAAGGGGATGCTCATTAACTGCACGGCCGGCAGCATACTCAGGTTCACACCTCCACTTATAATTACCGAGAAAGAAATCGATCCGTTGATCGAGGTGCTCGAAGATATCTTTAAAGGATAACATTGATTTCTAAAAACGAGGGGAAATGAATAAAGATTTTTTAACATTACTGGATCTCTCATCGGATGAGATCGAAAAACTGATAGAGAGGGCAGCAGAACTCAAATCCGGCAAGGATAGTTCATCATGCCCGCTCATAGGTAAGAGCATCGGTCTTTTGTTCGATAAAACATCGACAAGGACGAGGATATCCTTCCAGACCGGTATTTATCAGCTCGGCGCACAGTCTATCTACATCAACAAAAATGAACTGCAGCTCGGGCGCGGAGAGTCAATAGAAGATACCGCCAAGGTACTCTCGAGGTATCTGCACGGGATCGTTATCAGGACTTACACACACAGCTCAATTGAAAAACTTGCCGCTAACGCTGAGATCCCGATAGTGAACGGCCTCACAGATCTTCACCATCCGTGTCAGGCGCTTGCAGACATGCTTACGATAAAAGAGAAAAAGGGCAAACTCAAAGACATACGCATAGCCTATATCGGAGACGGCAATAATGTCGCCAACTCTTTGCTCGAGGCGGCCCTGCTCACAGGGGTGGATCTTGTTATCGCATGCCCGAAGGGATATGAGCCGGACAAAAAAATATATGACAAGGTTGTCGCTGGCGGGGCCAAGGTACAGATCGTTTCCGACCCGGCTGAAGCCGCAAAAAATGCGGACGTGCTTTATACCGATGTATGGATAAGCATGGGACAGGAGCAAGAGATCGAGAAGAGAAGAAATATATTTAAAAAGTATCAGATCAACAAGAAGCTTCTCTCACTGGCAAAACCGGATGCCATCGTTATGCACTGCCTCCCTGCCCACAGGGGGGAAGAGATAACCGCTGACGTGATCGATTCAGAACAGAGCGTTGTTATAGACCAGGCGGAGAACAGGCTGCATACACAGAAGGCCCTCCTCGAGATGCTTATCAAGTGAAAAGAACCACTTCATAAGCTTATCCAGGTCTCAACCCAAACCATTTGAAACTACAGAATAATTCATAAAAACTCCTCGCTGCCAGCATCCTTTTTTAATGACAGCCAAATACCTTAGTCTCAGACACCTTCCATTGACTCCAACAAGCAGTCTTTTCCCTTTGGAATTCAGTTTAAGATTTGTAATTGTTCACCCGATAAAATTAGTTACCTGGAAACGTTTTATTTATTTGCAGTTAAGTCAATATATTTCACAGGCATTGTTTTTGCAAATTAAGGACAAATAGAAACAAGAAAGGAGAGATAAAGAGTGAAACAGATTACACAAGTAATTACCATTTTAGGGCTTTTACTGATTGCAGCATCCTTTGCATTTGCAGATGGAAAAGTCAGCCTCAGAATGGAGGCAATGGAGGAAGTAGAAGTCATCAACCAGGATGGGGAAAAAGAGATCCAGTACATAGCCCCGGAATCAGTTGTTCCGGGGGATGTGGTGCTCTATACCATTCACTACAGCAACCAGTCTGAAAAACCTGCGGAGTCAGTTGTCATCACTAACCCGATACCCGAACACATACAGTTCGTTGAGGAGAGTAACCATGGCAGCGATGCGACGATGAGATTTTCAGTTGATGGCGGCAAATCATTCAACACACCGGACAAATTATTTGTCACAACAGAAGACGGCAGTCAACGCCCTGCCACAACCAGGGACTACACCCATATTCAGTGGCAATTAATACACCCGCTTGATCCAGGCGGAAAGGGTGTTGTCGGATACAGATCAATTTTAGAGTAAGGAGATAACAATGGACAGAGCAAACAAAATAAAAGGCCTTGCGGCCGGAAGGCTATTTAGAATGCTATTACAGATTCGCGGCTCACCACCATAACCCTCTCAACTTTTTAACTTTTGAAGTAATTATAAACCCTTAAACCCTATGGAGATGGAAAAATGAAAGCAAACAATTTATACAAACTTCTGATCGGCGCGGTTGCAGCTTTAATGCTGCTGGCAAGTGGCACAGGATCCGCTATGGCGGCAGCGGCAGGCACATCTGCCAATACAACAATCAGTAACTCGGCTACTATCAACTACAAGGTAGCCACGATCGATCAGGCCGCGGTGAGTAG
>BDTS01000050.1 GCA_002897915.1 bacterium BMS3Bbin09
CCCTCTTCCACATCCATATCGAGCAGGAAGGTTAGAAAGGGCTTCATGTCAGGGACGACAATATCGTTCAGCGTGTTTATCAGACTTAGGTCAATGCCCCTTGCGTATCCCTGGTAAGCAACGGTGGAATCGATGAAACGGTCGGTTATTACAATGCTGTTATCTATGATCGCCGGGTATATGATTTCCCTTACATGCTGTGCCCTGGAAGAGTAATAAAGGAGAAGCTCGGCCATCGGGTCCATATGGTTCTCAGGTTCAAGAAGCAGCTGCCTGATCTTGTTCCCGATCTTCGTACCGCCCGGCTCTGCCGTCTCGACCACATTATGCCCTTTGGCGCGAAGGTACTCTGCAAGGGCCTTTACCTGCGTGCTCTTGCCAGATCCCTCAATGCCTTCAAAAGATATAAAACCCTTAGCTTTTGACATAGCTGTTTCTCAGATCCTTTAGCAGGGAAAATGCCTTCATAGCGCCTTCTATCTCGAGTGAACCAGTCCCGCATGAGGGGGTTATTAGTGACTGTGCCCTCAGCTTTTCACCGGAAATACCGGCCTTCTCAAGAGAAGTCAGCCCGCTTTCGAGTTTTTCTTTAAGTTCCCCGAGGGTCACGTCTTTTATTTTATCGGTTGTGGGAACCACTCCCCAGGCAATGAAGCCGCCCCTGTCTATATAATTCTTCATTTCTTCCGGATACATACTGAGGGTATTTCCGAATTCGTAAGCGTCAAAATTAAATACATCGATCCCGGAAGAGAGGGCAATCGGCCAGTCGGCTCTTCCGCAACAATGAATTGCCGCTATCCCGCCGCATTCCTTTATATATGCAACGATCTCCTGCAGCAGTCTCAGTGCGTCATCATTACTGACACCTATATATGTAGATGTGCCGAGTGCGGTAAGGATCGGCTCATCAACGAATATCATTACATTGTCCGCAAACTGTTTAAGGGCCTCTATCTGTATTCGTGCCTTGCCCTTTAGCAATTCAAGTGAGAGGTCCTTCAGTTCGTCATTAAAAAAAATAGGGCGCTTGTTATCATCCGCAACGCCGAGTGCAAAGGTCAAGGGCCCTGTTATATGACCCTTTATCGTGTCGAACTTTAAGTTCTGCTTATCCAGGATATCAAGAAAGGCATGAAAACCGGCCGAATATTCTCTCGAAATGGGAAAGCCGGAGTTATCAGCGATCCTTTCATAGAACTCGGCAACCGCCCCCTCTTCACCCGGCACCATCAGGACATGATCGCCTTCGATCTTGATAAATGGAAACCCCTCTGAGTACATGGGGACCATTGACTCCAGAAAGCTCCTGTGAGGGAGCTGAGGCCAGAACGGTATGTCCACCGAATCCAGAATAATCTTACATGCTTCCACGGGATCGGTATGGGGTAAACTGCCTATTCCTGTTGTATTAAAGCTCTGAAACATAGCTATTAATCATACTCTATGAGGGTGGGAAGTTTCAAATTGAGGCTTGATCTATCGGATAAAACTGCGGCTATTTTTTGTGATCTCCGGGATCTTTGAGCTTCAGGAGCTTTATTGCGGTTAGCAGTGCCGTGTCCATCGGCAGACGGTCCTTCATATCCATCTTCATTAGCTTACTGAGTATCTTATTGTCCTGTTTAACAAAAAAATCGGGAAGAATGCCCTTGTTCTGCCATGATCTGCCTTTTGGAGAATACATTGTGCCGGTGATAAACTTGACGCGAAAGCCGTTTTCCGTGGTGTAAGTAGTTTCAAACACACCTTTTCCGAATGTGCTTGTTCCGACAATAAGTGCCTTATTATGGTCCTGAAGCGAGGTTGCGAGTATCTCGGCCGATGAAGCGGTCATTTCATTTACCAGTATTACTGTCTCGAATTCCAGGGGCTCCTGGTTTGCCGAGACGTAGTTCTGGAGTTCTTTCTTGCGGTCATATGTCCTGAGAAGGACATGGTTTTCGGGAAGGAAGAGTTCCGCTGTCTTGAGTGCTTCCATGAACAACCCGCCCTGGTTGTTCCGAAGGTCGAGTATCAGTCTGCCGAAGTTCTCCTTTTTCAGTTTTATAAGCGCGTCTTTAAGGTTCTGCGGGATATCAGTTGTAAATCTTTTGATCTGCACGACTGCGATCGAATCTGCGAGCTTTGTCACAACAATGTTCTCAGTCTCAAACTTTTCAAGCTTTATGGTCAGATCAAGGATATCGAGCCCCCTGTTTACGGTCAGCGTCACTTTGCTTCCCTCGTCACCTTCAAGCAGGGCGTTCAGTTCATGTAAAGACATCCCTTTGAGCTCATTTGAATTTATTTTCAGTATGCGGTCATGTAACTCTAATACAGATTCGGCTGGAGAGTCTGGCAACACTTCAGTCACTGTAAGGCTGCCGTCATTGGCGTTAAAGGAGCTCTTGAAACCGAGCGAGACCTGTTTGCCTTTCAGGCCGTCCAGTATTTTCTGGTATTCAGAGGATGTCCATATGGTCGCGAGATCCTTTTGTTTGGGTGGCGATATGTGTCTGAGCATACCCTCGATCGCGGCCCAGTAAAGGGCGTCTTCGTTGATGTCACCAGTGTAATAGTTCTCGAGTATTAGCTTCTTTATCTCCTCGAACGTCTCCTTAGCTTCAGGGAACTCATGTTCGAGTTGTACAGGGAAGAGAGGTTTTTGCCTGGTATCGCTGTTAGCGTAGGCAGTTGGGACAATGCCTATGAAAAGAATTAAGATCAGACTCCAAAATAAATTTTTAATGGCTTGTTTCCCCTTTCAGAAGGTATTGAGACTATTATACAAAAAGTGATGAAAATTGACCCGACCGTGATGTTCTTGAAAAATCCAGGTTATTACCTACGGCACATTGACATGGCCGGACTCATATTTTAAACTTCAACAATTAAAGTTTGAGTTGAAGAGATGAAATTTATGGTTTCATCGATTCTTACGAAACTTATGCCAGTTGTGCAAATATAAAGGAAAAAGTTATTGACTTATGGATAAATCTGCAAAAGATCCTGTAAAGATACAGACAATGTTCTCAACAATAGCTCCCAGCTATGACTTTCTCAATAAGATCCTGAGTCTGGGCATTGACCGCTACTGGAGAAAGTTTGCAATCAGCCTGCTCCCGGAAGTAAAAGACGCCAGGTTTCTGGATGTTGCCACGGGAACATGCGATATTGCGCTCGAAATAATAAAGAGACGTCTGTCTGATACGAAGGTCGTCGGTGTTGATTTCAGCGAAGGGATGCTCGAACTCGGAAAGAAAAAGGTGAAGGCAGCAGGACTCGAAGAGAGGATAGATGTTCGTTTTGCGGATGTGACCGCACTGCCCTTTGATGATGACAGCTTTGACGGTTCGATAATCGCCTTTGGTATCCGCAATGTTCAGGAGTATAAAAAAGGCATAAGCGAGATGGGCAGGGTCGTCAAGAGCGGCGGCAAAGTGGTTGTGCTTGAATTCACAAGCGTCCAGAACCGCTTTTTCATGCCGATCTACCGCTTCTATATAACGAAAGTGCTTCCCTTTATCGGAGAAATAATATCCGGCAAGAAGGGCGCCTATAAATACCTCCCGGATTCTATGCTCGGTTTTCCTTCCCCCGA
>BDTS01000051.1 GCA_002897915.1 bacterium BMS3Bbin09
GGAGAGGTATTCAGGAACAAAAAGATACTGGGCCTCTCTCTGGTGCAGAATTGGGTCATCGGGCCGATACTGATGTTCCTGCTTGCGATCATATTCCTGCAGGATTACCCGGAGTACATGGTCGGACTTATAATGATCGGTATCGCACGATGCATTGCTATGGTGATCGTATGGAACGAGCTGGCAGAGGGTGACACCGAATACGCCGCTGGTCTCGTTGCCTTTAATTCAATATTCCAGGTGCTCTTCTACTCGGTTTACGCGTATGTATTCATCACAATACTCCCGGGATGGTTCGGCCTCAAAGGCGCGATAGTCGAGGTGACCATGGCCCAGATCGCAAAGAGCGTATTCATCTACCTCGGCATACCGTTCATTGCCGGGATAATCACCCGATTCACACTCATAAAGGCCAGGGGCATTAAATGGTACGAAGAGAAATTCATTCCGAAGATCATGCCCATTACACTATTGTCCCTGCTCTTCACAATAATAGTCATGTTCTCTTTGAAGGGGAATTATATCGTCAAACTCCCGCTGGATGTTGTACGGATAGCTATCCCGCTATTGATCTATTTTGTAGTGATGTTCCTTGTCTCGTTCTATATGGCAAAGAAACTCGGGACTGATTATAAGAGGTCGGCATCATTGTCCTTTACTGCGGCAAGCAATAACTTTGAGCTCGCAATAGCCGTTGCAGTGGCGGTATTCGGGATCAATTCAGGGGCCGCGTTCGCAGCCGTGATCGGGCCGCTCGTTGAGGTCCCTGTCTTAATAGGTCTGGTAAATGTTTCGTTATATTTCCGGAAGAAATATTTTTGATCGTAGGGGTTTGATTAATCAAACCCCTACCTTTTACAGGAGGCATATAAATGAAAATAGAAATATACGACCCTGCAATGTGTTGTTCATCCGGGATGTGCGGGCCTGATTTAGATCCTGCGCTTGTAAAGATAAACGATGCTGTCCTGTCCCTTAAGAAACAGGGAGTGGAAGTGGAACGCTATAATTTGGCACAGCAGCCAAAGGACTTTATGGACAACAAGCTTGTTGCAGACCTGCTCCATAAAAACGGCAAAAAAGCCCTGCCTGTAGTCATGGTCAACGGCGAATTATTCAAGACAGGAGAATACCCGTCATATGAAGATTTATGCAAGGCGCTTGATATTGAGCCGTTGAAACAGGGACGCCCGATGACATTGATGTAGCAGAAATATTCAGGAGAATATATTCAATGCTGGAAATAACAAAGACTGCTGTCAGACAGTTTAAAAAGCTTTTAACTAATTCAGAAGTGAAAGATGGAGTTATAAGGATCTACGCGTCCGGCGGAGGCTGCTGCCCCTCTTACGGGATAGATGTTTTAAAAGAGGGGCTTAAGGGCGACAAGCTTATTGAAAAAGACGGGATCAAAATATATGTAGAACCACCCGTCTTTTACGGTCTCAAGAACGGAAAGATCAGTTATTCCTATTTAAAGAAAGGATTCAATGTAAAGCAGCCTTCATGCTGCTGATACCGGATAATACAATGACCAAATACATATTTTTTTCAGGCAAAGGCGGGGTAGGAAAGACCTCAATGGCCTGCGCAACAGCCATTCACTATGCCCTTGCAGGCAAAAAGACGCTGATCGTTACCACTGACCCTGCATCAAATCTGGCTGATGTTTTCGAACAGGAGATAGGACATAGGGTCACGCCGATAAAGGGCGTAGGGGCACGGCACGCCGTACCCGTACAAAATGCGCCCGTCCAATTATTCGCAATGGAGATAGACCCGGACGAAGCGACCCGTGAATACAAGGAAAGCATCATCGGTCCGTACCGGGAGGTCATGCCCGATGATGTAATCGCATCCATCGAAGAAAACCTGAGCGGCGCCTGCACAACGGAAATGGCGTCTTTTGACCGTTTCATAGATTTTATGGGAACAAACGAATATGATGTCGTTGTGTTTGATACAGCGCCTACAGGCCATACGATAAGACTCCTTGAGCTTCCTGTTGACTGGTCAAGGCACATAGAGGAGTCAGCAGAGGGCAGCGGACAGACCTGCCTCGGCCCGGTGCAGTCCATCCAGGGTTCCAAGGAAAAATACGACAGGGCAATCTCGATCCTGAGAGACCCGGCAGAGACGAACTTCATATTTGTCATGAGACCGGAAGATCTTTCCCTTTACGAAACAGTACGGGCGGCTGGGGAACTCGGATCGATTGGAATCAACACCGGGGAGATCATTATAAACGGCATATATCCCGAGGAAGCCTGTGGAGTGGATTTCTTCAGAAAAAAGTATCTCGCCCAGCAGGATGTTATTAAAGAAGCTGATAAACTCATTGACAGCCCGAAGCGGTATATGTTCCTCAGGGACAATGAAGTAAAGGGGATTGAGGCCTTGACAAACATTTCCAGGGAATTATTTGACAGTGCGGAAGCGCGGAAGTGCAATAGCGCAGAAGTAAAGAAGACACCCCCCTTAAATTCCCCCCTTACCAAGGGGGGATACAGGGGGGTTACGAACCCTGAATTCCAAACTCCACACTTTGATATAAACCAATTGTTTCTCCCTCAAAACGGAACAAAGGCCCTCTTCTTCACAGGCAAGGGCGGGGTAGGAAAGACTACTGTATCCTGCGTCACTGCCTTGCGTATGGCTGATAAAGGGACCAGAACACTCCTTGTCACCACCGATCCGGCCGCCCACATTGGCGAAGTATTCGGCAAGAAAGTAGGCACTGAGCCGGCAGAGATCTCTAAGAATCTTTATGCCGTAATGATTGATCAGGAAACTGCATTCAGGGAGTACAAAGAAAAGGTATTAAACGACGCCCGGGGGAAATACTCCGAAGACATGCTTTCCGCAATGGAAGAGGAGCTGAACTCACCGTGCATCGAGGAAATGGCGGCATTTGAAAAATTCGCGCAGTTTATAGAGAGCAAAGATTATGATCTCCTCGTCTTTGACACCGCTCCCACAGGTCATACATTGAGATTGCTCGACCTGCCCTTTGATTATGCCCGCCAGATGGAGATCATGGCCGATGTATCTTCAGGAAGCTCAGTAACAGGCAATATTACAAAGGAGAGGTTCGGAAATATCATCGATATCCTGAGAGACAGTTCAAGTACCGTCTTTACTCTCGTTCTATATCCCGAATCAACGCCCATTGAAGAGTCCTACCGCGCCATGATCGACCTGAAAAAAGCAGGAGTGGAAACTCAGCTTGTTATAGCAAACATGGTATTGCCGGAAGAGGTCTGCACAAATGATTTCTTCATAAACAGACGAAACATGCAAATAAAGTACCTTGGTGAGATAAATAAAAAATTCAAGCTCCCTCTTGCTATCTACCCGCTGATGGAAGAAGAAATAAAAGGAATTAAACTATTAAGAGCGGCCCATATCGAGGTCAAGCCTCGATATGGACCCCGCGTGGAGAACAGAATGAAAAAAGTATTATTCGTATGTATCGAAAACTCATGCCGGAGCCAGATAGCGGAAGCCTTCGCAAAGATTTATGGAAAAGATATCATCGAACCATACAGCAGCGGCTCCAGGCCGTCAGGCATTGTCAATCCAAAAGCAATCGAGTCAATGAAAGAGATCGGCTGCGACATGACAACGCACACATCAAAATCACTCTCCGACATCCCTGACATTGAATATGATTATGTGATTACAATGGGATGCGGTGATGAGTGTCCGTTTGTAAGAGCAAAACACAGGGAAGACTGGGGAATACCGGATCCAAAGGAGATGGATGATGATGGCTTTCGGGAAGTCAGAGGGATGATCGAGGAGAAGGTAAAGGAACTCATTCGGATGCTTAGATCGG
>BDTS01000052.1 GCA_002897915.1 bacterium BMS3Bbin09
AAAGATTTAATACAGATACTCAAGCTAATCCCCCTCTTAGATTAAGAGGGGTTAAGGGGAGTTATTTAATTAAAGTAACCCCCTCTGTCCCCCTTAACTTAAGGGGGAGGTGAGATGAACGAAAGATTAATTTTATGATCGATAGAAGACTTGTAGAAAATTTTGACTGGTGGTTACTCCTTGCGGCTGTTGCGCTTTCGCTTATAGGGGTAATAACCATTTACAGTGCCACAAGGCCGGTGCTTGACATACAACAGCAGTCGTTCTATATCAAACAGTTCTATTGGATAGGTCTGAGCCTTATCTCATTTTTCATCTTTATCAGTATCGACTATAAATGGTTCATCAAGTTCGCTTATTTTATATTCGGCTTCGGTGTTGTTCTGCTGATTATTGTCCTTGCCGCCGGAAGGACCGGCATGGGCGCGCAGAGGTGGATAAACCTCGGCTTTGTATCGTTCCAACCCTCGGAGTTCTTCAAGCTCTTGTTTATCATGGCTGTTTCACGCTATCTCTCATATAAGAACCAGGCTGCCAAGATAGATTTTATCGAGCTTTTCAAAATGTTCGCGCTTTTTCTGGTGGTCCCGGCAATACTTATCCTGAAGCAGCCTGATCTGGGCACAGCCCTGATGGTGATCTTTATTTTCGGGGCAATGATCATGACCGCCGGGATCAGAAAAAAGTTAATGCTTGTCATGCTCATTCTCGCTGTCATATCCGTGCCGCTTGCGGGCAAGTATATGTGGGGAGGGCTCAAGGACTACCAGAAGAACAGGATAATTGCGTTCATAGACCCGCAGGCCGATCCGCAAGGCATCGGGTATCATATCACGCAGTCGAAGGTATCGATAGGGTCGGGCGGCTTTCTTGGCAAGGGTTACATGAAGGGGACCCAGGGACCCTACAGGTTCCTCCCCGAAAACCATACAGACTTCATATTTTCGATCTATGCGGAGGAGTGGGGCTTCCTGGGCAGTCTGGTGCTCTTCCTCATGTACTTCTTCATTATATGGAGGGGCTTTGACACTGCGAAGAACGCGCGTGACAGGGAGGGGAGCTTCCTCGCGCTCGGGGTGACGTTCATGTTCTCCTTCTATTTTTTCGTGAACGTCGGTATGACGCTTGGCATACTGCCTGTAGTGGGTGTGCCGCTGCCTTTGATGAGCTACGGCGGGACATCTCTCTTTTCGAATTTCCTGGCGCTTAGTATAATAGAGAACGTGAGGATGCGCAGGTTCGCCCTGTATTATTATTGATCCATGTTTGCTCTGACACATAAATTATTTTAATTTAATGCAAAAATCTGCACACCGTATTATATAGCTGAGTCGAATAGATGAAATTGGAGATTTCATTCTATTCATACGAAACTTATGCCTGTGGTATAATTATGTCTTGAAATGCTGATAAAATTTATTGAATGGATCGGTGCCGCTGTCGAGGGCGTGATTATAGGTATAGGTAAGATATCTATTCTCCTGTACAATGTCTTGAGGGGGATATTCAAGCCTCCCTTTGAGATAAAGAACACTCTCAGGCAGATGCTCGAAATAGGCGTCAATTCCTTGCCGGTCGTACTTATAACAGCTGTCTTTACCGGAATGGTGCTCGCGCTCCAGAGCTATACGGGATTCAAGCGCTTCGGCGCGGAAGGACTCGTCGGTTCGATCGTGGCGCTCTCGATGACGAGGGAACTGGGGCCAGTGCTTACGGCGCTTATCGTTACCGGACGCGCCGGAGCCTCGATGGCAGCCGAACTCGGGACGATGAGGGTCACCGAACAGATCGACGCGCTCGAAACACTTGCCACAAACCCCGTAAAATATTTAATTGTACCCAGGTTCATCGCCGGCACTATCATGCTGCCTGCTCTTGTGGTGGTCACGGACATAATAGGGATACTCGGCGGTTATTTCGTTACAGTTGTTCTGCTCAATGCCGGTTCAAGGACATATATGAAGGCGACCTGGGACTTTCTCCAGGCCGAGGACATATATAACGGACTTATCAAGGCGGCTTTTTTCGGTGCCGCGTTCACACTTATCAGCTGTTACAAGGGATTCTATACAAAGGGCGGTGCCGAAGGTGTAGGTCGGGCGACCACCGGGGCTGTTGTCTATTCATCTATGGCCATACTTATATCCGACTACTTCCTCTCCGCGTGGCTTTTTAAATGATTGAGCTTAAGAACATACATAAATCCTTCGAAGACAAACAAGTCCTGCGCGGCGTGGACCTCCAGGTAAAAAAGGGCGAGAGCCTCGTTGTTATCGGGGGCAGCGGGTCAGGGAAAAGTGTGCTTTTAAAACATATAATCGGGCTCCTCCGGCCTGACCAGGGAACAGTGATGATAGATTCCACTGATCTTTTGGCACTCGATGAGGACGGCCTGAACGAGATCAGAAAGAAGTTCGGTATGCTTTTTCAGGCGGCCGCGCTCTTTGACTCGATGAAGGTATGGGAGAACGTGGGATTCGGCCTCAAGCGCCATACGAAACTGCCGGACGCGGAGATAAAGGAGATAGCAGTGCAGAAACTAAAGATGGTAGGGCTCGTCAATATTGAGGACGTTATGCCTTCGGAACTTTCAGGCGGCATGCGCAAGAGGGTCGGGCTCGCGAGAGCCATTGCCATGGAGCCGGACATACTTCTTTATGACGAGCCGACGACAGGGCTGGATCCAATAATGGCGGACGCCATAAATAAACTTATCATAGAGATGAGGGAAAAGCTGGACATAACCTCGGTCACGATCACGCATGATATGAAAAGCGCCTATAAGATTGCAGATACTATTGCCATGCTTTATAATGGTGTAATTATTGAAACTGGTTCGCCCGATGAGATCGAAAATTCATCCAACGAGATCGTCAGGCAGTTTGTCGAGGGCAGGGCGGAAGGGCCCATTGTTCTGGAAGGTATAGAGAGATGAAAGATATTTCAGTTGAATTGAAGGTGGGGATCTTCGCGATAATCGTTATCATGGCCCTTACTTATATGACGTTCAAGGTTGGCAGCCTTCCAATGATATGGGAAAAAGGCTACAGGCTTTATGTGACGCTCGATGACACAAGCGGCCTTGACGAGAAGTCACGCATAAAGATCGCGGGTGTTGAGGCCGGCATGATCGACAGGATCAATCTTGTGGAAGGAAAGGCGAAGGTCACAATCTTATTAAAACCCGATGTGAAGGTATACAAGGATGCGGAGGTCTCCCTCAGGATGTCGGGTCTCCTTGGCGACAGGCACCTTGCGTTGGCGACCGGTTCCCCGGAACAGCCGCTCCTCAAGAACGGTGACACTATATTGAATGTTAAGCCCGCAACGGATATTGACATGCTCGTGAGCAGGCTTACAGACGCTGCCGGCAATATAGGCGACCTGACGAGCAACATTAACGGTATATTCGGTAAAGAGGAGAGAAAAGCGATCAGGGAGGCTATGTATAACCTGCGTGACGTAACCAGCAGCCTAAAGGACATCTCGGAACAGAACAAGGTACCCCTGAACAACATAATCGCGCGGATCGATACATTTACTAAGTCGATGGATAAAAAAGGGCCCGTCCTGATAGATGACCTGACAAGCGCCGCAAATGAGCTGAAGACGATAATACAGGAGAACAGGGGCTCGTTCAGGGACAGCATGGAGAACATTAAGGGCTTTTCCTCGTCAGCTGGTGTGATTGCGAAGAGGCTTGAGAAGGGGGAAGGCACTCTCGGGAAGCTCCTGCAGGAGGACGAGCTGTATAACTCGCTCAACAAGGTCTCGACCGAAGCTGGTAAATCGATGGAAGTTGTAGGAAGGCTCAGGACATTCATGGATTTCCATGCAGAATACAATTCCGAAGACAAGGAGTCTAAGGGCTTTTTTGAGCTGACCCTTCAGCCCAGGGATGACAAATATTATATCCTCGGGATCACTACCGACCCTATGGGGTCCGTCGAGACGATCGAGACGACTACTAACGGCATCCTTGTCAGGGAGGAAAAATTACAGAGCAAGGTCGAGTTCACGGCCCAGTACGCAAGAAGGTTCAATGATATTGCCATGAGAATAGGGCTCATGGAGAACACCTTCGGGGCCGGAGCGGACTACTTTTTTAACAATGATGCCGGAAGGGTGAAGTTCGATATTTGGGACATGAACGCTGATGAGGCGCGGGCCAGCGAGCCGCACGCAAGGCTCGGGGTTGATTACAGGGTTTTCAGGTTCCTCTTCGTGAGCGGCGGCGCAGACAATTTACTCAACTCCAGACGCAGGGGCGTGTATGTCGGCGCCGGCCTGAAATTCGAGGACGAGGATCTTAAATATATCATTGGCAAGCTGCCGGGCGTGTCATTGAAGTAGTCCTCTTATTGGTGATAAGGGCCCTGGAATGACAAACCAACCGTAGGGGTTTGATTAATCAAACCCTTACATGTTTCATCCCACAATCCTCAATTTCCAAATTAAGACACTACCGAAAACAGCAGTTTATTGGATAAGATATTGAAATAGGGTATACTATGAAGCTGTAATTATTACAACATTGGAGTGAGTTATATGAGAAAACTGAACATACTTTTTACAGCCTTTCTGCTTACTGTCTTTATGACCGTGAGCGTTGTCCCGGCCAGGGCCGATGAAGATCCGGTTAATAAGGCCAGGGACGCAGTACTCGGCTATTTCATTCCGGTCTCGGGAACTGTTGAGGGGGTAGCCGGTGAGACGGTCAGGGTCAGGCTTGAAGGCGACAGGGATATCCCCGTTAAGGCCAGACTCACCGTCTTCAAGGAAGGCGAACCTTTCTACCACCCTGTTACCAATGAAAAGATAGGGAATACCGAGTTTTTAGCAGGTCGGATAGAGATAAAAGAAAAAGGGGACGGGGGACTGTATATTGCCGGGTTAAAGAGCGGTAAAGCTGAAACGGGCGACAAGGTAAGACTGGCATCATCCAGGATAAAACTCGCTTTTTTCCAGGATAGGAAGTCTGACTGGGCCCTCTCGGAACGTTTTTACAATGGACTGAAAGAGTCAGGACGGTTTGAGATCCTTGAGTCTTATACACCATCATATGAACCGGAGAAACTTTCAAAACTGGCCAGGGACCTTGGTGCGGAGGCCGTACTTTTATTCTCTACTCCTGTTCGGGACGAGAAGAAGACTATGAATATAAAGCTCTTCTGGTCCGAGGATACGGAGATGTTCGCGGAGATAGAGGAGACTCTTGACCGTGAGATCGGTATGGCCGTTCCCGGGGACGAGTTCCTTTCTGTCGATCTGATCGATCGGGAGCCGTGGGGCACGTACAATATCGAAGATGGCAGCATGATCGCGATGGGCGACATCAACAATAACGGCGAACTCGAGTTTGTTGTAAGTGACGGAAACGATATCAGGATATATAGTCAGAAGCGGGATATGAGAGAAGAGTGGCTGGTAGAGGGCGCCCCTTCGGAAAGACATCTGAGCATAGATGTCCTCGATATGAACAATAACGGTTATGCAGAAATATTCGTCACCAGCCTGATAAACAATAAGGAAATAAGGTCGTTTGTGCTCGAATATGACCCTTCCGGTGTGGTCGAGAAGATAAAGACCGATATTCCGTACTTCTTGAGGGTCAGCGGGAACAAACTGCTGATGCAGGATAGCGGCTACATCAATAAGTTCAGTGGTCCTGTTTACGAAGGCATATTCCAGGACGGGGAATACCGCCCTGGTACTCCGCTGAATCTTCCCAAGGGCGTGAACATTTACGGATTTACCCGTATAGACTGGCAGGAGAGCGGCAAAAACCACCTGCTTACATTCGATGATAAGGGGTTTATGCACCTTTATGACGAGGCAGGTAATTCCATATGGAATAGCGGGGAATCCTATGGCAAATCCGATATCACGGTGAAGAGGACTAATATGGTGCCGGGTGACCCGTCTGAAGAATGGGTTGTAAGGGAGAGGTTGATAACAATAAAAACGGACCGTGGACAGGAGGTCTTCGTGGTTAAGAAGATACCGAAAGTAGCGATTGTCCCTGGCTTCGGATATAAGGAGGCGGAGGTATACTCTCTGTGGTGGGACGGCGCGGCAATGGAGATCAAACCGATCCTCAAGGGGCTTCCCGGGAGCGTAAATGACTTCTGGATCGCTGGCAAGAGAATCTTCCTTATTGTCAGAGGCAATGTGTTCGCGCTTCTCAAGAACTTTGTGTCCGGAGAATTCTCAAAGGGCAGTATGATCTATTACTACAATATTAAGAGCAAATGAACATAAAACACGTTGCATTAATAATGGACGGGAACGGCCGTTGGGCCAAAAAGAGGGGGCTTTCACGTATCGAAGGCCACCGCGAAGGCGTGAAGAGGGTGAATGAGATGATAGATGCTGCTATTGAGCAGAAGCTCAGGGCCGTCACTTTTTACACCTTTTCGATGGAGAATTGGCAGAGGCCCGCAGTTGAGGTCAACGCCCTCATGAATATCCTGAGCTCTTTTATCAAGAGCGAAATGAAAAAGCTGAACGAAAAGGAAATTGTCTTTAAGGCAATCGGCAATATCGAAAAACTCCCGAAGGGGGTCCAGAAGCGCATAAAGCAATTCGAGGATCTCACAAAAGACAATACAGGGGTAATAGTCACCAGCGCGCTCAGTTACGGCGGAAGGGCCGAGATAGTAGACTCCGTCAAAAAGATCATAGAAGAAGGCCTGCGGATCGAAGAGATCGATGAGAAGGTGCTCGGATCGCACCTCTACACCGTCGGCATACCCGACCCTGATCTGATAATAAGAACAAGCGGTGAGATGAGGCTCAGTAATTTTCTCCTCTGGCAGTCCGCGTATTCCGAGTTCTATTTTACCAAGACACTATGGCCCGATTTCAGGAGGGATGAATTTATTTCCGCTATCAAGGAGTTCGAGGGCAGGGAGAGAAGATTCGGCGCTCTTCCAGAGGAGGACTGATTCTCGTGCAAGATACTGTAAAAAAGAACTCGGCCCTTAAAAGACATTTAACTGCGGTAGTCGCGCTGCCTGTATTTATTGCCTATGTGTATTACCTGCCGCCTTTCCCTTATTTTCTTGGATTTATAATAGTTGCAGGTATGATCGCAATGCGTGAGCTTTTTAATATGTACAGGGTCCCTGCGGGGCTGAACGCGGCCAGTGTCGCGGTTGGCGGTTTTCTGATATATATATTTTGCCAATATCCTGAACACACTCTGCAAGGTATCCTTTTTTCGGTGACCGCACTGATATTGCATAGGATGTTCTGGGCAAAGACACCTTCGGGCAGCATGTCCGATCTCGGCCCTGTCGGGATTGGATTTTTATACATTGTGATATGCATGAGCTTTTTCTGGTCCCTGAGGGATATGGAGAACGGGCTCGCATATACATTCGTGCTGTATGCTTCTGTATGGCTGGCTGACAGCATGGCGTATTACATCGGGTCAAATATGGGTAGACACAAGCTTTGTCCCTCGATAAGCCCGGGCAAGACGATAGAGGGCGCTGTAGGCAGTGTGATCGGCGGCATACTTGGAGTTGTGATTATTAAATATTTATTCGGTATTTCAAACTTATCGGCCGGATGCGCGGTATTGACCGGAGCTGTAATGGGAGTGACAACGCTTATAGGTGACCTTATAGAATCGATGTTCAAGAGGGACGCGGGGGTCAAGGACTCCGGCACCTTAATGCCCGGACACGGCGGTATGTTCGACAGGATCGACGGAATGCTCATTTCGGGCCCGGTACTCTATTTTATAGTGAGGTATTTTTGAAAACGCTTTCAATATTAGGTTCCACAGGCTCGATCGGCAGGAACACCCTTGAGGTCATCTCGAACCATCATGATAAGTTCAGGGTCATGGCGCTTGCCGCGCGCAATAACATCAAGCTGCTTGCGGAACAGATAAACGCCTTTAAGCCGGAGGTTGTGGCTGTATTTAACGAAGAGTCAGCAAGAGACCTGCGGAAAGATTTTCCGGACCTGAGGATACTCTCAGGTGAAGAGGGACTTGTTGAAGTAGCAACTCTCGATAATGTAGACATGGTCGTGTCTGCGATAGTAGGCTCTCCCGGCCTGGTCCCGACCTATGAGGCTGTGAAGGCCGGCAAGGACATTGCGCTTGCCACAAAAGAGGCGCTTGTTATGGCAGGCAAGATAATTATGTCCGAGGCCGCGAAGAACAATGTAAAGATACTCCCTGTTGACAGCGAACACAGCGCTATCTTCCAGTGCCTTGAGGACAGGGAAATGAAGGATATCAAAAAAATCATATTGACTGCCTCGGGCGGTGCCTTTCTCGGGAAGAGCGTTATGGAGCTCGGGGACGTTACCCCTGCGGACGCACTTAAGCATCCAAACTGGGACATGGGACAAAAGATCACGATCGATTCAGCTACACTAATGAATAAAGGTCTCGAGGTGATAGAGGCGTTCTGGCTCTTCGGTCTGCCGCTTGAGAAGATAGGGGTGATCATCCATCCTCAGAGTATAATACATTCGATGGTCGAGTTCATTGACGGGGGCGTAATAGCACAGCTCTCCCTGCCGGACATGAAGGGACCGATAGCGTACGCGCTTTCGTATCCCGATCGGTTCAGAGACGTATTGGAACCGATGGACCTGGCAAAGATAAGTAAACTAACGTTTGAAGACCCTGATATGGAGAAGTACCGTTCCCTCCCACTCACCTTTGACGCACTCAGGGCAGGGGGCACAATGCCATGTGTTCTGAATGCGGCAAACGAGATTGCGGTTGAGGCGTTCATAGAGGGGAGGATTGGCTTTACGGACATATACCGGGTGATTTCTGATACAATGGATGCGCACGAGGTCTCCGGTGGCGATACTCTTGAAGAAGTAATGCATGCGTCCGGATGGGCGATGCAACAGGCAAACGAAATAATCAAAGCGATCAGCGCGAAAGAGGACATTAAGATATGACAATATTATGGGCGGCAATACTTTTTGGTTCATTGATCTTTTTCCATGAACTCGGCCACTTTATCGTGGCAAAGATGGTGGGTGTGAGGGTGCTGAAGTTCTCCCTCGGTTTCGGGCCGAAACTTTTGGGTAAAAAGATAGGCGACACCGAATATCTGCTCTCCGCCATACCGCTTGGCGGTTATGTGAAGCCCCTGGGCGAGGACCCTGAGGACGAACTGACAGAGGAGGAGAAGCCGTACTCGTTCGGTTACCAGCCTGTCTGGAAGCGGGCGGCGATAGTTATCGCTGGCCCGGTGTTCAACCTCGTGCTTGCGTTCCTTATATTTACCTCTTTTCTGGCGCTCAATTATCCTATTATCGTACCGGATCTCGATAGTATAACGACGGCCATCAATGACGTTACGGAAGGTTCCCCTGCAGAGGCCGCGGGTTTCCTGTCTGGTGACGAGATTACGGCGATCAATGGCACGGACATTATGGATTGGAGCGAGATGGCGGCTGTTTTCTCGAAGAGCCCCGGTAAGGAACTCGACGTGAAGGTCAGGAGGGGTGATAAAGTTCTCAATATAACGGTCACCCCTGCATCGGAAAAGGGCATGGACGAGAATGGTGAAGAGGCCACTGTCGGCAGGATAGGCATATCCAAAAAAATGAGCGGCAATGTGATCCAGAGCGATAGCATCTTCTCAGCACCTGTTAAGGGCGTGCAGGCGGTCTACGAGTGGTCTTCTCTTACGTTGGATGTTGTTGCAAAGCTGGTAACCGGCAACATGTCGGCAAAAATGATGGGTGGGCCTATTGTTATAGTGAATGAGGCGGCAAAGGCTGCTGAGGTTGGCGCTTACCCCTATTTAAATTTGATCGCTATCATAAGCATTAATCTCGCGATCCTTAACCTGCTCCCTGTCCCTGTGCTGGACGGCGGGCATCTTCTTTTCTTTGGTATCGAGGCCTTAAGGCGCAAGCCCCTGAGCGATAAGATAATGATCGTGGCCAATAAGATTGGTATGACGCTCCTGCTTCTCCTGATCGCATTCGTTATTTATAACGATACACTCAAGGTCATTGTGCCGTGGGTGAAGAGGACGATACTGAATTAAAAAGGGCGAGGGGCCAGGGGCGAGAGCCTGCCTGACGGCAGGCAGGGATAGGGGTCTTTCCCATAGCCTTCTTTTTTCTTTTCCCATCGCCTATTACCTCTAGCCTATAGCCCATCTGTGTTAATATATCCCTGTGATCCTTAAAGACCTGCGCGCATATATTGATGTACTTAAAAGGGAAGATGAGGTCATCTATATTGATACGCCTGTTGACCCGCATCTCGAGATAGCGGAGATACACAGGCGTGTGATCGAAAAGGGCGGCCCCGCGCTCTTTTTCAGGAATGTACAGGGCAGCAGTTTCCCTGTTGTCACTAACCTTTTCGGGACGCAGAAGAGGATGGATCTTGCGTTTGGCAAACGGCCGGTCAAGTTCGTAAATGATGTAGCAAAGTTTGCCGAGAGGTTCCTGCCCCCGGATATGACAAAGCTCTGGTCCGGAAAAGGGTTGCTGATGAAGGGCCTCAAGATCGGCACAACTAAGGTAAAGAATGCGGCCATACTTGAGAACCTCCAGAGGCCGCCGCAATTAACAGAGCTCCCGATGCTGACTTCATGGCACTCGGACGGCGGGCCGTTCGTTACATTACCTCTGGTATACACAGAACACCCGCGCAGCGCGGGACACAACCTCGGGATGTACAGGATCCATAGATATGACGATGCTACGACCGGCATTCACTGGCAGATACACAAGGGCGGAGGTTATCACTACAGCGTTGCGGAGAAACTCAATCAGCCTTTACCTCTCAGCCTCTTTATTGGAGGGCCGCCTGCGCTGATCCTTTCAGCGATAGCGCCCGTGCCCGAAGATGTGCCCGAGCTGATACTCGCTTCATTGTTACTAGGACAAAAGATAGAAATGGCGGATGACCCTCTCGGTGGACACCCCCTCGTTGCGAATGCTGAGTTCGCTATAAAAGGAGAGGTGCCGCCTTTTGAACGCAGGCCCGAGGGCCCGTTCGGGGACCACTTCGGTTATAACTCGCTTCAGCATGACTATCCTGTATTCAATGTGAACAGGCTTTACCATCGCAAGGACGCGATCTATCCGGCGACAGTTGTCGGCAGGCCGCGTCAAGAGGATTATTATATCGGCGATTACCTCCAGGAGCTCCTTTCACCGCTATTCCCGCTTGTGATGAAGGGGGTCAAGCAGTTAAAGACATTCGGTGACACCGGCTTCCATTCGCTTGCAGCCGCAAAAGTTGAAAATCGTTATCCGAGGGAGGCGTTCGCTGCCGCGATGAGGATACTCGGAGAAGGGCAGCTCTCTCTCACAAAGTTTCTGATCATAACCGACGGTGATATTGATGTCGCTGATTTCAAGACGCTATGGTACCATGTCCTTGAACGGGTTAATTTTCAGACAGACCTCTTTGTATTCGATAATGTCTCGCAGGACACCCTCGATTATACCGGCCCGTCCGTTAACAAAGGCTCAAAGGCCGTGCTCATGGGGCTCGGCGATCCTATACGGAAACTGCTGCGTGAGTTCAGGGGTGATCTTCCTGACGGATGCGGCAAGCCCGAGGTCTTTCTGCCCGGTACGCTTGTGCTTGAGGCTAAGTCCTACGAATCCGATCCTAAACTTGGCGCCAAAGTTGCTTCACATTCTGGATTGGAGGAATGGCCCGTTGTATTGCTCGTTGACGACAGCAAGGCTGCGACTATCAGCATGAAGGAATTCCTCTGGACCTTCTTCACCCGCTTCGAACCCGCAGGCGACATCTACGGCAACAAGCCCGAGAGCCTCAGATTCCATACACGCCTCAAAGAGCCCGTTGTCTTTGATTGTCGGATGAAACCCTGGTATCCGCCTGTTTTGGAGGTTGATGAGGGGACGAGGAAGAAGGTTGATGAAAAGATCGGGGATATCGTTCCCGCGAAGTGGCGGTAGGCGCTATACATTAAAAAGAAAGTGCATGACGTCGCCGTTGCAGACGACATAGTCCTTGCCTTCTGTACGTAACTTACCTGTGGCGCGTGCTCCGGCCTCTCCCTCATTCTTAATGAAATCGTCAAACGCTACAACCTCTGCACGGATAAACCCGCGTTCAAAGTCATCATGAATAACAGCAGCTGCCTTGGGCGCCTTCCATCCATCCTGGATCGTCCACGCACGGACCTCTTTTGGACCTGCGGTAAAATAACTGATCAGGCCGAGCGCGTGATACCCGTGGCTGATTATCTGATCGAGTCCGCCTTCGGAGACGCCGAGCGTCGCGAGAAATTCAGTGCGCTCTTCATCGCTCAGACCGGACATCTCTTCCTCGATCCTGGCGCATATCTTGACCGACTCTGCATTTTGTTCAGCGGCAAACTTGTGCACTGCCTTTACAAGGTCGTTGTCTGTTTCAAGGCCGTCCTCATCGACATTAGCCGCGTATATCATCGGCTTGGAGGAGATAAGGCGGATATCCTTTGTCATTTCGATGAAGGTATCTGATTCGTGTTCTTTAAAAGTGCTGGCGGGGTTGCCGTCGTTGAGATGCTCCATGGTCTTTTTTGCCATATCGAGCTGCGGCAAAAGTTTTTTATCTCCACGTGTCTGTTTTTCAAGACGGGATATTTTATTTTCGAGCGCCTGTATATCTGCGAGTATGAGCTCTGAGTTTATAACTTCTATATCGCGCAGCGGATTAACGGAGCCGTCCACGTGAATTACCTCCTCGCTCTCAAAACACCGCACAACATGGATGATCGCGGATGTCTCGCGTATGTGCGAGAGGAACTGGTTGCCGAGTCCCTCGCCCTTTGAGGCTCCTTTTACAAGACCGGCGATGTCAGTGAACTCCACTATAGCGTGCTGTATCCTCTTGGGATTTACGATCGCTGATAATTGATCAAGCCGTATGTCAGGAACCTCGACAATTGCCTTGTTCGGTTCTATGGTGCAGAACGGGTAATTCGCTGCTGCCGCGTTCTGCGCCTTTGTGAGTGCGTTAAAGAGTGTTGATTTCCCTACATTCGGGAGGCCGACAATACCTATACTTAAAGCCATGATGATCTCCTCTGAATATTCTGTCTGTTTCAGCCAGTAATTCTACTATAAACAGACTGATTAATGCTAATCAGTCTGTAATGAAGATAGGTCCTATAAGTCATATAGGACTTATCTATAGGACTCATACGACCAATGGGACCTATTGAAAAAAAGTCGCTCTTCCTTTAAACTCTTTAGAGCTAATATCTATTTAATATAAGGAGTTTCTTTGTGAATGTAGCGCAGAAGTTAATTGGATCGCATATTGTTTCCGGTGAGATGAAGGCCGGGGAGGAGATATCGATAACAATAGATCAGACACTGACCCAGGATGCCACTGGAACAATGGCTTACCTTGAGTTCGAGGCAATGGGAATACCAAAGGTTAAGACAAAACTTTCGGTCAGTTATGTTGATCACAATACACTTCAGGCCGGTTTTGAGAATGCGGACGACCACAGGTTTTTAAAATCTATAGCGAGCAAATACGGACTCTATTTTTCAAGACCCGGCAACGGTATCTGCCATCAGCTGCACATGGAGAGATTCGCTGTCCCGGGAGAGACCCTTTTGGGTTCGGACAGCCACACCCCCAACGCCGGTTCAGTCGGCATGCTCGCGATAGGCGCCGGCGGCTTGAGTGTCGCGCTTGCAATGGCAGGGGAGCCTTTCTTTCTCGTAATGCCTCAGGTCGTGAGGATCAACTTAAAAGGAACATTCGGCCCTGGAGTTAGCGCAAAGGACGTAATTCTTGAGGTGCTTAGACGCCTGACAGTTAAAGGTGGTGTCGGAAAGATTATCGAATACGGCGGGAAGGGGATTGCAAACCTCACTGTCCCTGAAAGGGCCGCTATCACAAATATGGGCGCTGAGCTGGGCGCAACTACATCCGTATTTCCTTCGGACGAACAGACACTCGCGTTTTTGAAGGCGCAGGGCCGTGAGAAGGACTGGATGGAACTGAAGCCGGATTCCGAGGACGAATACGACGAGATAATAGAGATAGACCTGGACGTGCTTGAACCGCTTATCGCCACTCCTTCGAGCCCTGACAATGTTGTAAAAGTAAAAGAGATCGCGGGCGAGCCTATAGGGCAGGTATGTATCGGAAGCTGCGCGAACTCTTCATACATGGACCTGATGTCTGCGGCGAATATATTGAAGGGCAACCGGGTACACCCTGACGTGAGCCTTACGATCAGCCCGGGGTCGCGCCAGGCATTGCAGATGATCACAGAGAACGGCGCATTGGCCGATATCATAGCATCAGGGGCCCGACTGCTCGAATGCACATGCGGGCCATGTATCGGTATGGGCCAGTCACCCGCGACAGACACCATAACATTAAGGACATTTACCAGAAACTTCCCTGGCAGGAGCGGAACTGTTAACGACAGGTCATACCTCTGTAGCCCTTTGACCGCGGCGGTTTCAGCGATAATAGGGAAAATTACTGACCCTGCAGATATTCTGAAAGAACCGATTGTGGTGAAGCTCCCTGAAAATTATTTAATAGATGATTCGATGATACTGCCGCCTTCGGATGAACCTGATAAAGTCGAAATTATAAGAGGGCCGAATATAAAACCGTTCCCTGTAAAGGGACCGTTAGAGGACTCACTGAAAGCGAAAGTTATTTTAAAAGTGGGTGACAACATCACGACCGACGACATAATGCCGGCAGGCGCGAAGATCCTGCCCCTGAGGTCGAATGTCCCGGCGATTTCCGAGTATGTATTTTCAAAAGTTGACGCTGACTTCCCGGCAAGGGCAAAGGCATCGGGTGGAGGCATTGTTCTCGGCGGACTTAACTACGGACAGGGATCAAGCAGGGAACACGCGGCGCTCGCCCCGATGTACCTTGGTGTCAAGGTAGTGCTTGCGAAGTCATTTGCGCGTATCCACAAGGATAACCTGATCAATTTCGGGATACTCCCGCTGACCGTGGGCGAGGATATTTATGATTCTATCAGTCAGGACGCAGAGATCGAATTTCCAAATCTCTCGAAAGAGGTAAGAGAATTGTCGAAAGTTACATGTGAAGTTGCGCGAATTGGCATATTCAGGGTGGAACATGGCCTCACGGAGAGGCAAAAAGAGATGATACTTGCGGGCGGATTGCTCAATTATATTAAGGAAAAGTAAAAAAAACTTGAAAAATAAGTTTAAATAATATATTACATAGGGGACATACTTTTTTTAAGTTATTACCAAGGGGAGGAAAAATGAGATTATTTGTAATACTGTTCTTCATTTTGTCATTCGTGCTGGTTGGATGTGCAACCGATTCCAGATGTAAACCTTCTGATAAGGTGCTCTGGGAAAAAGCGATGAAAGCAGCTGAAGATGCAAGGGTCTCTGCCAAAATGGCTGATGATTCTGCTGAACGTGCGACGAAGGAAGCTGACAGAGCCGCGATCAATGCTGACAGGACCATAAGCGCGTCTGAGATGGCTGCTGGAGCAGCAGCTGTTGCTGAGGATGCTGCCGAGAAGTCTATCAGGGCATTTGAGATGAAACAGCGTAAGTAATTATTTTGATATAACAGCAGGAAGCCCCGATGCATTTTTTATCTCTTGCAAAAGAGAAGGCATATTGATCTTATATTCAAGGGGTTTTTTGCTGAGCTTTTCCATGGCTATCTGCAGGAGCTCTTCATTATTCTTGCCTGAGCGATGGATCTCAACATATACCTGGTCGTTGTATATACCCATCTTTATCGGTTCGTCCACTATCTTTACCTTTGTGCCCAGTTTCACTAATGTAAAAAAGACCTTTATGTCCTCAGGATAAAGCCTTATGCACCCATGGCTCACCCTCCGTCCTATACCGAATGGCCTGTTCGTGCCGTGAATGCCGTAACCGTCCGTGAGCTGTAACCAGTATCCACCGAGGGGGTTGTCCTCCCCTGGAGGTACATCGTCTGGTAGATCGGGATATTCCGACTTGATCGCCCTGGGTATGTGCCAGATAGGGTTCCTCACTGTTGCTGTTATATTGTACATACCGACCGGCGTATCGAATCCCTCTGTGCCAATACCGATGGGGTAGGTCTTTACGTATTTGCTATCAACAGTGGAAAAAAAGTAGTAGAGCCTCATCTCCGCAACGTTGATCACTATCCCGTTGTCAAGGGAGTCCGGGAGCAGCCACCTGGTCGGGATCACTATTTCAGTGCTTGTTTTTGGTATCCACGGGTCTACACCGTTGTTGGCAGCGGTGATCTCGTTGTAACCGATATCATAATCTCTGGCAAGCTCGATAAGTGTATCCCTGTCCTGTATCGTATGGATCTCATTGAAGCCAATAATTGTTATGGATGGGTCGTTGATCGGGAAGGAACCCGAGGCGTAAACAGTCGGAGAGATAAAGAGTAGCGCGATCAATGTCAGGATAAATTTTTGCATAATCGGTATGTGTTTATAATAACATTTCTTGTAGGGGCACGGCGCGCCGTGCCCTTACATCAATGTGCCACTGCTTTATGTACGGGCGGGTCTCAAACCCGCCCTTGCAACTTGACATGATTTATACCGGAAAGTATACTTTAACTACCCTGGGGGAGGCAACCTGCCTGAGAGTTTCTCCGATTTATCGGAGGAAGACCCTTTGCACCTGAACTGGATAATGCCAGCGAAGGAAAGGAAATATAATAAACATAACCGTATTTCCTTTGGCATTTATTGTCGGGGAATACGGTTTTTTTATTTTGACATGTTAAAACAAAGATCAAATAAGACGGACCCGTCCCGCATCATGGACATCATTGCAAAATCTCTGGAGCTTCATGACCTGAACCTTCCCGAGATATCGGAACTTCTTGCGCTCGATGACCCTGATCTGTGGTCAAAGGTGTTTGATGCTGCCCGTAGGGTCAAAGAAAAGGTTTACGGCAACAGGATAGTTCTGTTTGCCCCGCTGTATCTTTCTAATGAGTGCCTGAATGATTGCCTCTATTGCGGGTTCAGAAAGGGCAATAAGGACGCTGTTCGCAAGACCCTTACGATTAATGAGGCTGTGCAGGAGGCGTCTTTACTGGCGGAGAGGGGATACAAGAGGCTCTTACTCGTCGCGAGCGAACACAACAAACTGATGAGCATGGACTATTTTGAGAAGGTAGTTGATGCGATATACAAAGAGACGGACATCCGCATCCTGCATATGAACTTTGCGCCCATGAGCGTTGAGAATTTCAGGAGGCTGAAGGCTGTGGGAGTAGGGGTGTACCAGTGTTTCCAGGAGACCTATCATATCCCTACTTACAGATATATGCATGAGAAGGGCTCGAAGGCGGATTATGCCTGGAGGATGAGTGCAATGGACAGGGCCGTGGAGGCCGGTTTTGAGGATATCGGAATGGGCGTCCTGCTTGGCCTTTATGACTGGCGCTGGGAAGTAGGCGCCCTGATGGCGCATAGCCGCAGGCTCATTAATAAATACGGGTTCGGGCCGCATACGATATCTGTTCCAAGGCTCCAGCCCGCGCAAGGTTCCCGTCTGAACGATTGGCCGAACAGGGTTTCGGATGAAGATCTCAAGAAGATAGTCGCCATCTACAGGCTGGCCCTGCCTTATGTCGGGGTGGTCGTCTCTACCAGGGAGAATCCTGATATCAGGGATGAACTCTTTTTGCTCGGGGCCTCACAGGTATCCGCCGGATCAAAGACGAGTCCGCTCGGTTATGTTGACCATGGTGATACCGAACAATTTGAGATAGGTGACAAGAGGAGCCTTGAAGAGGTGATAATGAAGATCGCGGAACTCGGCCTCATGCCGAGTCTCTGTACCGCGTGTTACAGGGAGGGCAGGTCCGGTGAGATGTTCAGGGACCTTGCGCAGAATCAGGCGATGAAGGGTATCTGCCATACGAACGCGCTCCTTTCTCTTAAAGAATATATTGAGGATTCTGTTTCGGAAGATGTGAAGAATAAACTGGAGTGGGTATTAAAAGAAGAGACTCCAAAGAATAGCAATGGCCTTTCGGATAAGTTCAGGCTTATCGAGGAAGGGGAGAGAGATATACACATATAATGACAAATAACAAATGCCAAATGACAAAAACCATTGTAAGGGCACGGCATGCCGTGCCCCTACACGCTAGTTAATAATGAAGCTTGTAATTAACGGAACAGATACTGAAATCGAAGATAACTTAACAATCACGGGCTTACTCGAGAGCTTTGAGATCGATCCGAACAGGGTGGCTGTTGAGGTTAACCTTAAGATCATCAAGAGATCTGATTTCGGGGAGCATCAGCTCAATGAGGGTGATACTGTCGAGATAGTTAACTTTGTAGGAGGAGGATAAGATGGAAGATAAATTAATTATAGGCGGTATTGAATTTAAATCGCGGCTCTGGGTCGGGACAGGGAAGTACAAGGACTTTGAGGAGACTGCAAGGGCCATTGAAGCATCAGGCGCGGATGTGGTGACCGTGGCTGTCAGGAGGACGAATGTATTTGACAACAAGTCCGAAAACCTCTTCGATTTTATTGACCCGAAGAAATACAAGATCCTGCCGAACACAGCGGGATGCTATACATTGGAGGACGCCTTACGGTATGCGAGGCTCGCGAGGGAGACAGGCGTATCAGACCTCATAAAGATCGAGGTTATCGGAGACGAGAACACGCTCTTCCCGGACGCGTGCGCGACATTGAAGGCAACAGAGATACTTGCGAAAGAGGGCTTTATCGTCCTTCCTTACATAAATGATGACCCGGTGATGGCGCTCCGCCTTGTTGACGCGGGTGCCGCGGCTGTTATGCCGCTTGCAGCGCCGATTGGCTCAGGACTCGGTATACGTAATCCTTATAACTTAAAGATCATACTAGAGCAGGCAAAGGTACCTATTGTGGTTGATGCCGGCGTCGGGACAGCATCCGATGTGGCAAAGGCAATGGAACTTGGCAGCGACGCCGTGCTATTGAATACGGCGATAGCTGGCGCTGACGATCCGATAATGATGGCTGAGGCGATGAAGTATGGGGTTATTGCCGGAAGACTCGCGTATAAGGCCGGAAGGATACCGAGGAAACTCTACGCGACCGCGAGCAGTCCGATTGAGGGAATGTTGTAGATCAAAGATCTACAACATTAATAAGTCCTATAGGACTTATAAGACCTATGAATATAAACTTTAGTTTATACCTTATCACTGACCGGAAGCAGTTGTCCGGGCAGACGCTGACTGTTGCTGTTAAAGCGGCTCTGAAGGGCGGGGTCAAAGCGGTGCAGCTCAGGGAAAAGGATATGGAGACGAGGGACCTTCTGAAATTGGCGTATAAGATGAGAAAGGTGACCGCAGAATATAGGGCTCAGCTCTTTATCAATGACCGGTTCGATATCGCGCTTGCAGTAGGTGCAGATGGTGTGCATCTTACACAGAACAGTATGCCTGCCGGTGCCGTAAGAAGAGTCGTGAAGAATAAGTTGCTGATCGGGGTCTCTACACATTCGTTAAAAGAGGCAAAGGATGCCGAAAAAGAAGGCGCTGACTTTATTACGATGGGGCCGGTTTACAGTACACCTTCAAAGATGAAGTATGGCGTGCCGGTTGGCTTGGGTACACTCGAAAAAGTTTGCGGGAAGATAAAGATACCTGTCTTTGCGTTAGGCGGGGTTAAGAGTAACAGGATTGGAAAGGTCATGGAAACGGGTGCCCATGGTATCGCCATCATATCCGAAATTCTGAGGGCTGGTAATATCCGGAAAAAGACGGAAGAGCTGAAAAATCTATTAAATTGAATAGCGAGTCCCCATAGTTTTGCCCTTCGGGTCAAAACTAAGACATGGGGGTAAAGGAGAATATGAATAACAAAATAGAACATACAAGGATCGAGCTTGCGAGGAAGGGCATTGTCACTGATGAAGTGAAAGAGGTTGCTAAGGATGAGCAGATGGACCCCGATCAGCTCTCAAAAGACATTGCCGAAGGCTTGTCGGTTATCTCAAGGAATATTAACCATGACATTAAGCCGCTTGGAATAGGCAGGGGCATGAGGACCAAGGTCAACGCCAATATCGGCACATCAAAGGACAGGATCTCTATTGATGAAGAGATGGAGAAGCTCGATGTGCTTATTAAATACGGCGCGGACGCTGTGATGGACCTCTCGACCGGCGGGCCGATAGTAGAGATCAGGAACAGGCTGATGGATCGGTCGACCATCTCTGTCGGAACGGTTCCAATCTATCAGGCGGTTGCGAAGGCGGCGGCGGAAAAGGGCAGGATCGCGAAGATGACGGCTGATGATCTCTTTGACGCGATCGAGGAACATGGAAAAGAAGGAGTCGATTTTGTGACTGTTCATTCGGGACTCACACTCGGGACTATCGAGACATTGAGAGAAGAGGGCAGGATACTTGATATCGTGAGCCGCGGCGGTTCCTTTCTGATCGAATGGATGATATACAATGAAAAAGAAAATCCCCTGTTTGAGCAGTATGACAGGCTTATCGAGATCGCAAAGAAATACGACATGACATTGAGCCTTGGTGACGGCGCCCGTCCAGGGTGCCTCTCTGACGCGACGGACAGGACCCAGCTTCATGAACTCATGGCTCTCGGGGCGCAGAGGGACAGGGCGGTTGAGGCCGGTGTTCAGGTCATTATAGAGGGCCCCGGTCATGTTCCTATCAACCAGGTCGAGTTGAACATGAAGATGCAGAAGGAGATATGCAACGGCGCGCCCTTTTATGTGCTCGGCCCGCTGGTGACAGATATTGCGATGGGGTATGACCATGTCGCGGCTGCGATCGGAGGTGCAATTGGCGGGGCCGCTGGGGCCGATTTTCTCTGTTATGTGACTCCAGCCGAACATATAAGACTCCCGAGTATTGAAGACGTAAAAGAAGGGGTCATTGTAACGAAGATCGCTGCTCACGCCGCTGATATTGCGAAAGGCGTTAAAGGTGCCATTGAGAAAGACAATGAGATGGCCAGGAGGAGAAAGGCCCTTGACTGGAACGGCCAGATAGCCCTGAGCCTGAATCCCGACAAGATCAGGCAGTGGCGCGCCGAGGTGCCCCCGACAGAAGAGAAGGTGTGCAGCATGTGCGGTGATTTCTGCGCTATCAAGACAGTTGAAGAGGCCCTGAAAAAGAAGTAGGGGCGTATTGCAATACGCCCTTACAGGTTAATCCCGCGCTACCGGTACATTTTCTAACTCTTTCCCGTTCAGGGTAAGCGCCTTTATGTCCCAATCCATGAAGGCGACCGTAAAGTCGTGTGAGTCCTCGACAACGATGTCCTTAGGTATATTGAAGACCTTCCGGTCTATCGCGCCCTCGTCGTGTGCCTTGCCGATAAGTACCGTGACCTGGTCGATACCGAGGTTGATCGTAACTATCATAAGAAAATAGGGCTCATTCAATACATTGCTGATTATCGGGCTCATCTTTTTTAATGACCCTGCCTCTACCACTGTGGTGAATATGCCAGTTCCCAGATGGAATTCGTCAGGAAAACAGACCTCCGAATAATCTACTCCCGGTATCGGGTTTTTTTCACGGCTGTTAATTACTCCCATTATTACCTCCAGATATTTCTCTTTGAATATTTGAAAATTTTAACATACATTCGGGTACGAATGAAAATGTCGGTGATAGCAAAGTCTTGGTGTAAAGATACTTTGCGTATTTGACCGGACAGGAAACCGCTGGAAAGAATGCGGATGTTTATAATAAAATATTGATTATCATGGCGGTAATTCCTGGAATTCACTTGATTTTCAATGTAACTATCAAAAAAATTGACAAAGACTATACCGAACAAATATAATTTATAAAATTTCAAACAATAAATTATAGGTTATAATTTCATATAGAGGAGGCAATTGTATGTCAGACATAGTAATAAGTGTTACAAACGATACATTCGACCAGGAGGTACTCAAGGCTTCAACTCTCGTGATGGTAGACTTCTGGGCAACATGGTGCGGACCATGTAAGATAGTGGCGCCTGTTGTGGAAGAGCTTGCCAGGGAATATGAGGGCAAGGCCAAATTCGCAAAGGTGAATACGGATGAGAACTCCGACCTGTCGACCAAGTACAACATAAGGGGCATTCCCACTCTTATATTCTTCAAGGACGGAGAGGTCAAGGATCAGATAGTCGGTGCTGTGCCGAAGGCCCAGCTCAAATTGAAGATTGATTCATTCCTCGGATAAAACAGATCATGTATGACGTTATAATTATCGGTGGAGGCCCTGCGGGTTTAACAGCAGGGCTTTATACTTCAAGGGCCAGGCTCAAGAGCCTTCTCATCGAAAAAGGTTTTCTGGGCGGCCAGGTAATGACCACTGAATGGATAGAGAACTATCCCGGCTTTGAGGACGGTATTTCAGGAGTCGAGCTCTCCCAAAAGATGGAGAAGCAGGCAACTAAGTTCGGTCTTGAGATAATGCAGGGATCGGTCACAGGCGTTTCTCTTGACGGCAAGACAAAGAAGGTGAAACTCGAAGACGGTTCGGAGCTTGAAGCCAAAAGCATTATACTCGCGACTGGTTCGAACCCGAAACCTCTAAGTATAAAAGGTGAGGAAGAGTTCAGGGGAAGGGGCGTTTCATACTGCGCCACCTGCGACGCGGCTTTCTTCAAGGAGAGCGACCTCGCGGTCATCGGTGGCGGTGACTCGGCCGTTGAAGAAGGAATATTCCTGACCAAGTTCGCGAAGACCGTTTATATTGTGCACAGGAGGGACCAGCTCAGGGCCACGAAGGTGGTGCAGGAGAGGGCGTTTGAGAATCCTAAGATAAAAATGGTATGGGATTCCGTTCCTGAAGAAATAGTCGGTGACGCTACCGGGGTCACATCCCTGAAAATAAAAAATGTGAAGACTGGAGAAGTATCAGAACTGAAGGTTCAGGGTGTCTTTATTTATATAGGATATAACCCAAATATTGACCCTGTTAAGGACATTATAACCATAAATGAAAGTAACTACGCGGTTGCCAATGAGAACATGGCCACTTCCGGGAACGGGATATTCGCTGCCGGTGATGTTCGGGCAAAACCTCTTAAACAGATCGCTACCGCGGTGGGTGACGGGGCGACTGCTGCCATCTCCGCAGAAAAATACATAGAAGAAAATTTTTAAGGACGATTGTAAGAGCGGGTTTTAAATACCCACAGGGCACTACGCCCGCCCATACAACTATAAATTATGTTCGAATCATTATCCGACAGGCTGGAAGGTATATTCAAGAAACTCAAGGGACGCGGGTTTCTTTCTGAAGACGATGTTAACGCAGGGCTTAAAGAGGTAAGAATGGCTTTGCTTGAGGCTGACGTTAATTTCAAGGTGGTCAAGGACTTTGTCGAAAAGGTCAGGGTCAGGGCAGTCGGCAAAGAGGTAATAGACAGCATCGCGCCCGGCCAGCAGGTCGTTAAAATAGTTAATGATGAGCTATGCGCCCTGATGGGCGGCCACAGTAGCAAGATCAACCTTGCCCCTAATCCCCCGACCGTTATCATGCTTGTTGGTCTCCACGGCTGCGGTAAGACGACTACTTCTGCAAAGCTCGCCAATAATTTTAAAAAGGACGGCAGGAGGCCGATGCTCGTGGCAATGGACACCGGGAGGCCGGCTGCCATAGACCAGCTCAAGGTGCTTGGCGCACAGATCGATGTCCCTGTTTACGCGACAAAACCCGGTGACGACCCCGTAACGATATTTCCCGGGGCGCTTAAGGCAGCTAACCTCGAAGGCAGGGACATACTGATACTCGATACTGCCGGACGTCTCCATATAGACGATGACCTTATGGGGGAGCTCGATAATATCAAGAAGGCGGCAAAGCCCAGTGAAATACTGCTCGTCGCGGACGCAATGACTGGGCAGGATGCCGTTAATATCGCGAAGACCTTTAATGACAGGCTCGATCTGCAGGGAGTCGTACTCACCAAGATGGACGGTGACGCCCGCGGCGGCGCGGCCCTTTCGATAGCGCATGTGACAGGTAAGCCCATCAAGTTCATAGGTGTCGGTGAAAAGATAGATTTCCTCGAACCTTTCCATCCGGACCGTATGGCCTCCAGGATACTAGGTATGGGAGACGTAGTCACCCTTGTCGAAAAGGCCCAGGACACGATGAATCTTGAAGACGCACTCAAGATGGAGGGTAAGCTCAAGAATAACAGGTTTACCTATGAGGACCTCAAGGACCAGATCAAGCAGATAAAAAAGATGGGCTCCCTCGAAAGCATCCTTGGTATGATACCAGGGCTTGGCAAGCAACTGAAGGGGGTCAATATCGATGAGAAGGCCTTTGTGAAGGTGGAGGCAATAATTAATTCGATGACGGTGAAAGAAAGAAATAATTATGTTATACTTAACGGCAGCCGAAAAAAGAGGATCGCTGCGGGTAGCGGCACAGCGGTTGCTGACGTAAATAAGATTATAAAACAACATCTTACGATGAAAAAGATGCTGAAGAAATTTAAACGTGGAAAAGGCATGGGAATGCCCCAGTTTAAATTTTGATATAATTTGTATATAATATATGATTCACTTAATACGGAGGAAATAGTTTGGTAAAGATTAGATTGACAAGAAAAGGCGCCAAGAAAAAACCCTTTTACAGGGTTATAGTAACCGATTCTCGTGTTAGAAGGGACGGCCCGTTTTTAGAAATAATCGGGACGTACGATCCGATGACGGACCCCTCTGACATCAATATCGATACTGAAAGGGCCAAGTACTGGCTCGGAGTCGGCGCTCGACCAAGTTCTACTGTCACGAAACTTCTGAAGATCTCGGGTATGTAATCAGTAGCATTCCGGTTAAAGCCGAATTAAGCGGTGCATAGCTCCGCTTCAATGAGACTTATGCCTGTGGTATTAATATTGAGACAATTAAATTGTTGAATATATTTAGGAGAAGGTGCTTATATCCTTCTCCTCTATCCTGAAAATGAAATGTGATGTCCTGACTCTCTTTCCCGATGTATTGACCGCTTATCTTAATGAGAGCATTTTGGGGCGGGCCCTGGAAAAAGATCTGCTTGATGTGAACCTGGTAAATATCAGGGATTATTCGTCAGGCCCCCATAGACAGGTTGATGATTATCCATTTGGGGGAGGGGCCGGAATGGTGCTGAAGCCGGAACCTGTATTCAGGGCGATGGACGCGCTTAAGAAAGACGGTAAACCCAGGAGGGTTGTCCTTCTAAGTCCACAGGGCAAGGCATTTGACCAGTCGATGGCCGAGGCCTATGCAAAAGAAGAGCGAAGGTTCGTATTTATCTGCGGCCGCTATGAGGGCATAGACGAAAGAGTAAAGACCCTTGCGGATGAAGAAGTCTCTATCGGGGACTTTGTATTGACTGGCGGGGAACTCGGTGCACTTGTGATAATCGATGCGGTGACCAGGCTGCTCCCAGGTGTTCTCGGCGATGAGAACTCGATAAAGGATGAGTCTTTTTCATGGGGTCTGCTGGACTATCCCCATTATACGAGGCCGAGAGAGTACAGGGGGCTGGATGTCCCGCAGGTACTCCTTTCAGGGAATCATGAAGAGATAAGGCTCTGGAGGAGAAGAGAGGCCCTGAAAAAAACCCTCGAAGTAAGACCGGATCTGATTAACAAGGACGGGCTTTCGGACAGGGATAAAGAGATGCTTTCGGAGTTATCCTCTGAAGAGGGTGACCAGGAATAGAAAAAAATCGAATATATGTATATAATATTCGAACTTTGTGATCAAATTATAATTAACATATTAGCAGGAGGAAAAAATGAATGCTATAAAAGCAGTTGAAGAAGCATATAAAAAAGAGAAACCGCCATTCAGGGTTGGAGATACCATTAGTGTGAACCTGAAGATCAAAGAAGGTGAGAAGGAGAGGATTCAGACATTCACCGGTATTTGTATCGCCAGAAGGGGAGGCGGTATAGCCGAGACCTTCACAGTAAGGAAGATATCTTACGGTATAGGCGTTGAGAAGGTGATCCCCATCCACTCGCCGTTACTTGAGAGCGTCAAGGTTGTCAAGGAGGGTGTTGTAAGAAGGGCAAAGCTTTACTACCTTCGTGACAAGAAGGGCAAGGCCGCCAAGGTTAAAGAGAAGACATTTACTGGTAAAAAGAAAAAAAACACATAGATCTTTTTTAGATCTGCACATGTGGATTAAGTATATCAATTGCGCCCCGGCTATATAACAGCTGGGGCTTTTTGTTTTGTTGCTATAATATCAAAAATGAATACCACCGCAAAAAAAGAAGTTCCTCAGATATTCCTGCATGATGAACAAGTCAGGCTGAAGCATCCTGTCATTGCCGGTCTGGATGAGGCTGGCAGGGGTCCGCTGGCAGGGCCGGTAGTTGCTGCTGCTGTAATACTTCCCACCCGGCTAATAATAGACGGCCTCAGGGACTCAAAGAAGACCACTGAAAAAAGTCGCAAGAAACTCTTCTGGGAGATCGCCAAAAACGCAATGGGCGTGGGTGTCGGTATTGTGCACGCGGATGTTATTGACAGGATCAATATCCTCCAGTCAACGAAGCTTGCCATGAAGACTGCTCTGGAGGATCTTGGGATGAGTCCGGACATCCTTTACATAGATGCGGTCAAACTTCCGGAGGTTAATATTAGACAGTGCTCGATCTTTAAGGGTGAATCGATCAGCGCTTCTATTGCCGCGGCCTCGATAATCGCAAAAGTTGTGAGGGATGAGATGATGTTCGATTATCATGAGATGTATCCTCTCTATAATTTCAAGGGGCATAAGGGATATTCCACAAAGGAACATATGGAGGCTGTAATTAAATACGGGCCATGCCCTATTCATAGAAAAAGCTTCCGCAGGGTCAAGGATATTCAGCTCCCGTTCGGCCCGGAACTGTAGTGTCTTGATCATAATTTGAGGGTGGTTTCTTTGTTGCGTTATATATTGTAATATACAGGCATGACGCAAAGGTAATACAGGATTTTTTATGTATTTCAGATGCTTTACTTACTATGATTATATGTGGTACTATTTATCTCTTGTAAATTAAAGAAAGGTGATTTTTATGGCTTTAGCTAAAGAACAGAAAGAAAACATTATAAAACAGTACAAGTTACACGAGGGTGATACCGGTTCTCCGGAAGTACAGATAGCTCTTATCAGCGAGAGGTTGACTGGATTAAATTCACATTTTCAGTCTCACAAAAAAGATCATAACTCGCGCAGAGGTCTTTTGCAGTTGGTTGGCCAGAGAAGGAAACTTTTGAGTTACCTTAAGACGATCGACAGGGAAAGATACGATAAGCTTGTAAAAGAACTTGGACTGAGAAAGTAGAATTTAATGACAAATGTTGAGAAGGAAATTAAAGGTAAATCCCTTTCTCTTGAGACAGGGCGATTTGCAAAACAGGCAGACGGATCAGTAGTTGTAAGATACGGGGACACGGTAGTACTAGCAACAGCGGTTGCAAAAAAAGAAGCAAGAGCAGACATAGATTTTTTTCCGCTTACAGTGGATTATCAGGAAAAGGCTTATGCCGCAGGTAAGATCCCCGGAGGATTTTTTAAGAGGGAAGGCAGGCCAAGCGAAAAAGAGACATTAACATCCCGCCTTATTGACAGACCCATAAGACCACTTTTTCCGGACGGTTTCTTTTGTGAGACCCAGGGTATAGTCTCGGTCCTGTCTTTCGGCGAAGAGAATATATCTGACCTGCTCGGGATCATCGGCGTCTCAGCCGCGCTGAGTATTTCAGACATCCCATTTGATGGGCCTGTCGGTGCCGCAAGGATCGGCATTATTGGCGATACCTTTGTAGTGAACCCCGATCTGGAAGAAATAAAGGAATGTGATTTCAGCCTTGTTGTTGCCGGGACCGATAAAGCTATCATGATGGTCGAAGGCGGCGGCCATGAGATCTCGGAGGCATTATTGCTCGAAGGGCTCGACCTGGCGCATACTGAGATCAGGAAGGTCATTGAGCTGCAGAAAGATCTGGTAGCAAAGATTGGCAAGAAAAAGAGAGTTGTTGAAGCTCCCAAGCTTGATGAGAATCTCAGCAAGTCCGTATCCGATCTGGCAATCAATAAAATAAAAGAAGCTATAGCTATTCCTGACAAGATGGTGAGACAGGAAGCACTTAATAATATTCGTCAGGACATAATCACCGAACTTAATACCGGTGAAGAGAATATTTCGAAGGACATCTCCATTATATTTAACAAACTGGAGAAGAACCTTGTCCGTAACATGGTACTCGACACAGGTATAAGGTCAGACGGACGTAAGTCTGACGAGGTGAGGGCGATATCTGCGGATGTCGGCATTCTCCCCAGGACTCATGGTTCGGCTCTTTTTGTCAGGGGTGAAACTCAGGCGCTTGCCGTTGTAACACTCGGTACATCTGATGATGAACAGAGGATCGACTCGCTTGAAGGCGATTATAGAAGGTCGTTCATGCTCCACTATAACTTCCCTCCCTTCAGTGTGGGAGAGGTCAAATTCCTCCGTTCAGCAGGCAGGAGAGAAATAGGGCACGGCAAACTGGCTGAAAGGGCCCTGACAGAGATACTTCCGTCAAAGGAAGATTTTCCTTATACAATAAGGATAGTTTCTGACGTGCTCGAATCTAACGGTTCCTCGTCAATGGCCACTGTATGCGGCGGCACACTTTCATTGATGGACGCCGGCGTGCCGATAAAGGCGCCTGTTGCCGGTATCGCGATGGGACTTATTAAAGAAGGAGACAGGACGGTCGTACTTACCGACATCCTCGGTCTTGAGGACCACCTCGGAGATATGGACTTCAAGGTTACAGGCACGGACAGCGGTATTACGGCATTTCAGATGGATGTAAAGATCAGTGACGTTACTCGTGAAATAATGGAGACAGCTCTGAACCAGGCAAAAGCAGGAAGGCTTCATATCCTGGGCAAGATGAAAGAAGTTCTGTCAACTCCGAGAGATGACATGTCGCCCCATGCCCCGAGGATATATACTATCAAGATCAAGACTGACAAGATCAGGGACGTTATCGGTGTCGGCGGCAAGGTCATCAGGGGTA
>BDTS01000053.1 GCA_002897915.1 bacterium BMS3Bbin09
TCAGGTTCTGGTGAATGGCAAGGTAGAGACCAGGAAACGGAAGCAGATCGTTTCAGGCGATATCGTAGAGTTCAGGAACGAGAAGATCCGCGTACAGCTCACATGAAAAACAACCGCTCTTTTATACTAAAATAGAAGCGCATGCTTATATTCTTCTTTCTTTTAACGATATACAGTTCAGCAAATTTATATTTATTTTATAAGCTGAATTCACTTATTAATCTCGGGACAGGCGTTGATGTCCTGATAGGCGCTGTTGTATTCTTCATGACCATATCCCCGGTTCTAATCCCTGTTTACAGCAACATAGGTTCCGAAAGGTCCATACGGTTATTTTCATATATCGGATACATGTGGCTTGGCTTTCTTGTGATATTCTTTCCCGCATCGGTTATTATCGACATTTATAATCTCGCGATGCCTTTGATTGATGACGGCTACGGTTTAATAATGGTCTCATCCAAAATATCCTTTATTGTATCCATGCTGCTGGCATTTCTGATAAATGTCTATGGTTTTTATGAGGCCCGGAATCTCTGTATCGAACGGCTTGTGATAAAAACGCCGAAGCTGCCGTATGGTGTTGAGAGGATAAGGATAGCACAGATATCTGACCTGCATCTCGGTATTATCCTTGGTGACGGGATGGTAAAAAACGTAATACAGAAGATTGCGAATGAGGCCCCTGATATTATAGTCTCGACCGGCGACCTTATTGACGGTACGATAAGGCATATAGAGCACCTTCCTGAAAGGCTCAAAGAACTTTATGCTCCGCTGGGTAAATTCGCTATTATGGGGAACCACGAAATATACGGAGACAAGAGCCTCACGATAAAGTTCATTAAGGATTCGGGTTTTAGATTGCTGAGGAATGAAAGTGTTACTGCCGGGGACGTCATAAATATCGCAGGGATGGATTTTACGGGAGGGGAGGTGGCTGCGCATGAGAACGCCGGACATAAGCTTGAACACGAGGTGCTTGCCGGGCTTCAGGAAGGGCTCTTTACGCTTATGCTGAAACACAAATCAGATGTTAATGATGAGAGCCTTGGTCTGTTCGATCTGCAATTGTCCGGTCATACACACGGCGGACAGATATTTCCGATGAACCTGGCCACCATGTTCATATTTTCATATCACAGCGGATTTGTAAAACTTGCGAAAGGCTCCGCGATCTATACTAGCAGGGGTACCGGTACTGCCGGCCCGCCGATACGGTTTCTCTCCAGGCCCGAGATCACGATCATCGATATTGTAAAAACGTAGGGGCACGCTGCGGCGTGCCCTTTTTTTATTCTACGATCTTCAGTTCGAGTATCCTCTCGATATGGAAGACCCTCTCTTCGTTTTTGTCCGTGCACAATGCCTTGAGGCCCTTGAACTTTCTTCCCTGGTATCTCATCTCCCCGACCTCTATTGGAACGACGATCCTCTTTGATTTCTCATCCTTTATCTTGAGGTATATGATCTCGACCTTTTTCTTTTCTTTTATCGCGCGATCAAGAAGTTCAAAACGTTCTTCAATTGAGAATAGTTTGTGCGCCTGCCTGTACTGGTATTCCGTGACAAAACTGACTACCCGCTGGTCGAGCAGGACGTTTCTCTTGTGCACAGGCCTCTTGAGGACGATACCGCCAATTTTGGTGCAGCGGCTCAACGCCACATAGAGTTGTCCGTGTGAGAAAGTGCCCCGGCCGATATCTATGATCACCCTGTCAAAGGTCATGCCCTGGGACTTATGGATGGTCACTGCCCAGGCGAGTCTGATCGGGTATTGAGTAAAAGAGCCGACACTTTCAGAAAGGATCTTTGAAGATTCCTTATCATATGAGAACTCATACATCTCCCACTTGTGGGGGAGCAAGTCCATGATCCTTCCGTCCGCGAGTTCTATCCAGAGTATATCAGGCCCTTCTTCGCTCTCCTCTATTTCCGCGACCTTGCCGATGCTGCCGTTTATCCATCTGCCGAGGGCATCATTGTTCAGAAGCATTACCTGCGAACCCTCTTTGAGCGACAGGTCGAGCGAGGTAGGAAGATTCCTCTCGCCAAAGTCCCCGTCAATGATACCTCTGTAGCTGTATTCGTCTACTTTGAGTTTCGAGAGCCTTTCCATATTTATTTTTTCCGCCATTGCGTTCGTTGTTGTCAGGTAGATATAAAGGTCATCCGTTCCTTCTATAAAGCCCGGATCGTATCTCCTGTTCATCTCTTTTATCTCTTCCTCGCTGACCGTGTTGTTCCTGATGTTGTTCAATATATTGAGAAACTTTCCGTCTTGCTGCCTGTAGACCTTTTCGAGTTCTATGAACTCCATATCAAAAGAAGCTGATATCTTTGTGAAGAGGTCCTCGTCGAATACCCTGGCGCTGAAGAAATAGGGGCTCTTGTAATGCCCGCTGAAGAGGGCCTTTTCCCTTGAGGTCACGACCGGCGGCAGCTGGTAAAGATCCCCGATAAAGATCATCTGTATGCCGCCGAACGGGTGCCCTTTTTTCTTCCCGTACCGTTTAAGGAAGATATCGACGGAATCGAGTATGTCAGCCCTGACCATAGATATTTCGTCAATAACTATCGCATCAAGCTTTTTGTATATATCCTTGTCTTTCGGTCTGATCCTTCCGGCGGTGTCGGGCGTGACATCCGGTCTGAAGTTAAAGAAGGAGTGGACCGTCTGTCCCTTTACGTTAACTGCGGCAACGCCGGTCGGAGCGAGTACCGCTATATTCTTTTTAGTGGTATCTCTGAAGTATTCGAGAAGGGTGGACTTGCCCGTGCCGGCCCTTCCTGTGATAAAGACGTTATTATCCGACTTATCCATCACTTGCAGGGCATGGCGGAAGCGGTCGTTCAGTTCGATCTTCTTCTTTTTGGTCATAGTTATCCCGGCTCTCAGACTTCGTAAGTAAGTCCGGTCGGTTCCGGTTCTCCAGTAAGCCTGCGGTACACATAGGCATAGGCGACCATTGAGGTCGGAATTGTTGCGAACAGGCCAACCAGGAAGACAAGCATACCCGCGAAATTGATCAATCCCAGAAGCAGTCCGAAGAGGAAGAGGTCCCATTTTGCGCCCATGGTGGCCCTGCTGCTTGCCTTGAGCGCCTCTATCGGTCCGAGTTTCTTCTCAACAATAAAATAAGGGTATAGGCTGAACTGTATGCCCCAGATAATTGAGGGAACAACGAGAAGCAGGAATCCTCCGAAAATGATAAGTCCATAGAGAATAGACGCGACTATGAAGGGGATCAGGATATCGAAGGAAGAGAGGAGGTCGTCGAACTTTCCCTTTACGCCGTCACAGAATTGAAGACTGATCTTTACAAGGCCCATATCGACAACATAACCAAGGAGCAGTCCGGACAGCCAGAGCACAGTGCTTATCACGGGGAACTCACTTCCCGCGTATTCTGCTATTGCCCCGGGGACGCTTTTAATCAGGAACGCGATAATAAGGAGAGGGATGAAGAACCAGATATTCTCCTTCATTGTCTCCCACCCGAACTTTACTGCTTCACCCATTCCAAACCTTTTTTCTGCCATGTAAACGCTCCTTTTGATCTCCTGAACTTATATATATTAACGGATTGCTCAAAATAAAATGCTACAATATTATTAAATGAAAAATTCTGGAAGGTTTAAACTCAGATCGGATTTCGTGCCAAGTGGTGACCAGCCTGAGGCTATAAAGGCCCTGACCGAAGGCATTGAAAAAGGGCTCAGTCACCAGACCCTCCTTGGTGTTACAGGGTCCGGCAAGACGTTTACGGTTGCAAACGTGATCGCGAACCTGAATAAACCGACTCTGGTCATTGCCCACAACAAGACACTGGCGGCCCAGCTCTTTGGTGAATTTAGATCTTTTTTTCCCGAAAATTCCGTAGAGTACTTTGTAAGTTTTTACGATTATTACCAGCCCGAGGCATATCTCCCCTCGACCGACACCTATATAGAAAAAGACTCCTCTATAAA